>BNWW01000018.1 GCA_025999115.1 Bacteroidia bacterium | reverse complement strand
AAAAGCAGCGTAAATGATCGAAGAATGATTAATTTTTAATATATGATAGGAACAATAACATTTTCAGCAGTTGTTTTATATGTAGGTGATAAAATATTAGAACACTACATACAAAATGAGATATGGGAAAAACGTATTTGGCACAGAATATTTCCACCAAAAACATTTCGTAGTGAATTGTATAAAACTATCAATGAAACAATTGACGAATATGAATTATCTCATACATACCATAAAGATGGAACACAATTTCCATTTTATCATTCAAAAATTTTGATTGATATATTATCCAATCATATCCTCTTTAATAAGACACAGACCTATTCAATAGAAGATATACAGGCAGAATGCGAGAAAAATTCCAATATCATTTACCCATCACAAAAAAACCTTGATGATTTTTATTCTTTATTTGTTTCTAAAATAGAAAGTAATAAAGCATTAGAAAAACTATTTATTAATGAAAACTATAAAAGCAGGATTTATGAAATTTCAGGCACAACCAATATTATACTTGAAATTCTATTGAAAACAGAATTGACTCCTGATATTGTATTCAATAAATTAAAAGAACAAACACAATTTCAAATTGATAAACAAAAAAAATCTGGTAAATATATACCTGAAACTTTTATAGAGACCAATGAATTAAAAGACCATATACGATATTTTGTTGCACCATTTCTTTTTATTGATAAAGTATATGACGAAATCAAAAAGATGAGATTCAACCATTTAAAGAGAAAATTAAAATTGAGAAAGAAGAATGATAAATTTGATTTCAATATTACAGATTTTCCTTTGGAAGAAATTAAAAAATCGCATAACAGTTTTGATTCTTTTGTAAATTATATCAATGAGAAACATAATGCGTTAGAGGAAATGGGATATAATGAAACCTGGGCTACATCTCGAAAAGTTAAGCAAAAAGTTGAAGATTTAGAATATATTGTATCAAAAGTTATCATTCTCAAAGACAATGCAGGACAAGGAAAAACAAATTTACTTTGTGATGTTGCTGAAAATGTTTTATTGAAAAGGGCAATACCTGCATTATTCCTTACCGGATATGAACTTGATGCCGGTGATATATACAGTTCCATAGTAAAGCGATTGTTTCCTAATAAAAACTACACTTTTAATGATGTAATTTCGCGAGCGGAAACTTATTGTAAAGAAAAAAATACATTTTTTGTGATTTTGTTTGATGGATTGAATGAAAATCCTAATCCACAGATGCTGTCTCAAAACCTCGAATTATTTATAACCGATGTTTTGAAATATAAGCATATAAGAATCATCCTTTCTTGTCGAACTGAATATTACAAAAATAATTTTGCCAATTTATCAAATGCTTCTTTCAAAGAATCATTGATTCAAGTGAATTATATAAATAATCATTTGGATGAATGTCATAAAAAGAGATTATATGAAACATATCTATCTTATTTTCAAATAACGATAAATGAAATTTCAAAAGAAGTTTATGAACAGTTAGTAGATAATTTTCTCTTATTGCGTATTTTCTCGGAAGCATACAAAAACACTATAATTCCTTCTTTATTACACATTTATAAAGATGAATTATTCCAAAAATATTATGATACAGAGTGTAAAGCAATCAATCAAAGATTATCAAATGACGAATTTCCGAACAATGTTGATATTGCCAACTTTTTCAGATTGATGATAAAATATATGATTGAAAATACTTGTTATGAAAATATTCCTTTGGATGATATTTTAAGCAAAGATGCTCAAAATAAAAAATTATATATCAGATTTTTAGACGAAAATATATTGGTAAGAAAGGATTTAGACAATCAAAATGGTGTTTTTGGTAATAGCGAATTTGTTAATTTTACATTCGATGAGTTCCGTGATTTTCTCATAACCGATTATTTATTAAGAGAGTTATGTCCGAATAATCAACAGATTTTTGAAGATTTCGTGAGCAAAAACATCAATAATAAATCCAAAATCACAGAGGGTTGTATGTCTTTCTTGTTTTCAATGGAAAGGAAAATGAATGATAAAAATTTATCAATATTTATTCGTAAACAAAATTGGTATCAAGATGTGTTTCCATATTATATATTTGATATTCAGGATAATTATGTAACAGATGAAGACAAACAACGATTAAAACAGTTATTTTTATCTGACATCAATATAATAGAACAAATAACATTAGCCCTTGCATACAGAAGATGGAATAAAACATTATTTCAGAACCTTAACATTGAATTGCTTTTTGAAATTTTTAATGAATTAAATAACGAACAATTCAAAAATATTTATTCAATTTATCCTATGCAGGGTATATCATATACAAAAACTAAATATGATTGGAAACATAAAGATTTAGAAATGCTCATAGAGAAACTTGATGAATATTTTGAACAAACGGATTTTACAGAGCAACCGGATAGACATAATTTATTTTTGTACATCCTGTATTTTATGCCCATATCAAATAATGTGAAATACTTGTATAAGCGATATTGGGATAAGTACAAATTCAAAGAGCATTTTGAATTTATATTGAACTGCAAAAGTTCAATGATTAAACAACATATCATTGATTTTATGAACAATTATGAGATACAATTATGATTTATATAAATCGCTTATTGTAATTGATAGGCGTTTGACTAAGGAATTATTCCTGCAAAATGCTGGTATAAAGCAAGGAAGATTTGCAGAAAATATGTTTTCTCGCATGTACGATTGGATATTTTCAGAGGCAACATATTTAGAAGATGCCTTTGAGAAATATTACACGCCCGAATATGCTGATTTTAGAGAATTTTTGTACAAGAGATACATTATACCATGTGATTTTATTAATAAAATACTGGCTGTAAAATCAGAAAATGAAAACTATACCATAATAGATGTTGATGAATTAGGTAGTGGCGATAGTGGTTTTGTTTATCTGGTATTTGAAAATGAAATGGACGAGCCATATCAAATGTATGATAAAGTTATTAATTTGCTTTTAATGAAATAATTATGAAAATAAAATTGGATTTTGTTACAAATAGTTCTTCCACTTGCTTTATTTTGATAAGCAACGGGAAGTTTAATCTGAAAAAATTTATTGACTCTGTTGGTATTGAAGACAAATCAATTTTTACAGATATGTTTCGCCATTTGTTTGAAGCATTCAGAGACAATTTAGAACCAGCAAGAAATTTCGCTTCAACAGATAATTGGAATAATGGACGAACATTTGAAGATTTTATTGTTGATTTGTTCTCTCAAAAAACACTGGATAAAATACAGGAAGCAGAAAAGACAGGCAAAACTGTATATATGGGGCGGCTTTCAAGCGAGGTAGATGCTATAGAAAGTTTTTTC
This sequence comes from Bacteroidia bacterium, assembly GCA_025999115.1. Next base: position 36,298 of record BNWW01000018.1, on the reverse strand, counting down.
TGTACGGATGCCTTTATTATTGATACAGAAGATTTATATATTGATGCAACAAACGATGGATGGTAATATAATACATAAATATCCAAATCAGAATTACTCAACAGTTTTCAATAAGTCCACCGGATTCTTTGCTCGTATTGAAGATTTTGGGTATTCTGAGCCATTTTGGGCAATGTCAGGACCTGAATTATTGGATATTTCGATAACCAATTATTGCGAAAGAGGGTGTGATTTTTGCTATAGAAACTCCAATCAAAACGGACACCATATTTCTTTGAATGATTATGAAAACATTATTAAACAGGCACAGGAAATAGGAACTTTACAAGTTGCATTAGGTGGAGGTAATCCTAATCAACACCCGCAATTTGTAGAAATTTTAAAAGCAACAATAAATACTGGTATCGTTCCTTCTTATACAAGTAATGGATTAGGACTAAGCGATGAGATATTAAAAGCAACAAAGGATTTTTGTGGAGCATTAGCTATTAGTGCCTATTATCCGTATTCTTATTTAGACAATTTGATAGAACATATTTCTTCATTTGGCATTAAAACAAATATTCATTTTTTACTTAGTAAAGAAACAGTAAAAACTGCGATTTCATGGTTGAAAAATCCGCCTACATTCTTAGAAAAAGTCAATGCTATTATATTTCTAAATTACAAACCAATTAACTCAAGCCATAATTTATTGTTAAAAGAATCTTCATTATTAGAAGATTTTTTTGAACAAGTAAAAAATAACAAAACGCATTTTAAAATAGGATTTGATAGCTGCTCTATTTCAGGAATAGTTAGTTATATGAATGTAAATAAGATATTTTATGAATCTTGCGAAGCCGCTCGATTTTCTGCTTTTATTTCAGAAGATTTAAAAATGTATCCATGTTCTTTCATGGTTAATACTGATAATTTTGGTAACTTGAAAACTAATTCAATACTTGATATTTGGCAACATAATGAATCGTTCATTGTTCATAGAAGCAAGATGCTTAATAATCAATGTTCTGATTGTTGTTTTGAACCAGAATGTAAAGGAGGTTGCCGTTTTTTAGAAAATATAAATTTGTGCAACACTATAAAATAAAGACAATCAATTAATAATAAAAACAATGGCTAAACAACAAAATAATTCCGAGCAATCCCTCACAAAAAAAGTCTGGAACCTTGCCGACGTAATCGCCGCTGCAGGCGTAGGCTTTACCGACTACATCATCCAACTGACCTATCTCTTGTTCCTGAAAATGGATTACGAGAAAACCCTGTTGGGATATACCAGCACGATTCCTGACGGTTACGGTTGGAAAGACTTGACCGATTTAGTCGGGATGGATTTAATCCGGCAGTATGAGCAGACGTTGGATACTCTGTCCAAAAAAGACGACCTGATTGGCAGTATTTTTACCAAAGCGCAAAATAAAATACAGCAACCGGTCTTGCTCAACCGGGTGATTTCATTGATAGGCGAAGAAAATTGGCTGTCGATGGACAGCGATTTGAAAGGTGCTATCTATGAAACGATTTTGGAGAAGAACGGACAAGAAAAGAAAAGTGGCGCCGGACAGTATTTTACGCCTCGCGCACTTATCAATGCCATGGTCGATGTTACTCATCCTTTGATTACCGAAACGGTGTGCGATCCGGCTTGCGGAACAGGCGGTTTCTTACTGGCAGCTTTCGACTACATGAAAAAACAATCCAACGACCGCGCCAAACAGCAATTTTTGCGAAATGAAGCCTTGCATGGCAACGATATAACGCCCTTGGTGGTAACGTTGGCATCCATGAATCTTTATTTGCATGGTGTCGAGACAGATAAAAGTCCGGTAACTTGTTGTGATTCACTGGAAAAATCGCCAGAAAAGTTATTTGATATAGTCCTTGCCAATCCGCCTTTTGGTACGCGCCCGGCAGGCTCTACGAACATTTCGGCAATGCGCGACGATTTATATGTATCGACCAGCAACAACCAACTCAATTTCCTGCAACAGATTATGTTAACGCTGAAATCAGGCGGAAGAGCAGCGGTGGTATTGCCCGATAATGTATTGTTTGAAGGCGGTGCAGGCGAAACGGTGCGCAAAAAATTACTTAAAGAATGGCAGTCGTTGCAGCCTTTGAAACCGGAACTTCAAACACCGGATGGATCAGCAATTTATGTTTGACTTCAATTACAATTACAATCATTTGGAAGGCAATACGCTCACTTACGGACAAACCAAATTGCTGCTTCTGTTCGGAAGAACCGAAGGAGAGGCGCTTTTCCGCGATTACGAAGAGATGAAGGCGCATAATGTAGGCTTGGAAATGATGAAGCGGGAAGCACGCGACAAAGAAAGACCGCTTTCCGAAGGTTTTATCTGCGAACTCAACAGCACCATCCTTGCATGCAGGCGACTTTTACAAAACAAGCAACGATGGTGAATACCGTTATAAAATACATACCGGTGTATATAAAACGCGCCCTAATTCCGTTATTACGCCTTCCGGAGAGTTGTTCGACTATGTCTCGCCCGAAGAAACGCCCTCCATGATGGCTGATTTGGTAAGTTGGTATCGGGAAGAGGAACAAAAAGGCGAAATATCAGTTGTGGCATTGGCGGCATGGTTATCCAATGATAGTGATTCCGACTGCCGATCGAAAAAATTATCTTAATATATCTTGGGGCAATGTGATAAAAATGTAGGTACAGAGCCTTATAAGGGAGCAAATGCCACCATAGAACAAGCAAAGCCTTTAGTTGATTATATTGCTGCTTTTGTTGAAAATCAAATGACTAAACTGATTCAATATGCAAGTGGTCAAATTAAGACCCTTGAAGAAACTGATGTCCCCAAAATAAATATTGATAATCAACAAGATAATAAAAACACAGAGCCAAATGTCCCCAATAGTGTCCCCAATAATTTTTCTGATAAACGACAACAAATTATTGTTGATTTTATGAAAATGAACAATAAAATAACCCTGTCCGAAATAGCAAATATTCTCAAGGTCAATAATAAAACCATTAAAAGAGATATTGAAAAATTGAAAGAAGAAGGTATTATAGAGCGTGTTGGGGAAAATAGAAGTGGTTTGAGAAAATCCGCGCCGAGAAAGAACGGTTAATCGTGGAAGTATTACAAAAACAAAAATGTGGCCTGTTTCCCATAATTTGCTTACCTTTGCACCCACGAAACAAATTTAAACTATAATAATGTCATTACAGTGTGGTATTGTGGGACTTCCCAATGTCGGTAAATCGACCCTTTTCAATTGCCTCTCCAACGCGAAAGCACAAGCGGCAAATTTTCCTTTTTGTACAATAGAGCCTAATGTGGGCGTGATTACCGTTCCCGACGAACGACTCAACAAGTTGGCGGAATTGGTGCATCCTCAAAAAATAGTGCCTACAACGGTCGAAATTGTCGATATTGCGGGATTGGTAAAAGGCGCCAGCAAAGGTGAAGGTTTGGGTAATAAATTTTTGGCCAATATCCGCGAAACGGATGCGATTTTGCACGTTTTGCGTTGCTTCGACGACGAAAATGTTACACACGTCGATGGTTCCGTCGATCCGGTGCGCGACAAGGAAATCATCGATTACGAATTGCAATTGAAGGATTTGGAAACCATCGAATCACGCATTACCAAAGTACAAAAACAGGCGCAAACCGGCGGCGATAAACAAGCTAAGTTGGTTTACGATGTGCTGTTGAAATACAAATCGGCGCTCGACCAAGGCAAATCGGCGCGCACCGTGCTATTGGAAACGAAAGATGAACAAAAAGCCGCCCGTGAATTGTTTCTGCTGACCAATAAACCGGTGCTTTATGTCTGTAATGTGGACGAAGCCTCTGCCGTTTCGGGCAATCAATACACGGAAAAAGTGCGCGAAGCCTGCCGCGAAGAAAATGCCGAATTACTGATTGTCGCCGCCAAAATCGAATCGGAAATCGCCGAATTTGAAACTTATGAAGAACGCGAGATATTTCTCAACGAAATCGGCCTCAACGAATCAGGTGTAAACCGTTTAATCAAAGCGGCTTACAAATTATTGAATTTGGAAACGTTCCTTACCGCAGGCCCGCAGGAAGTCCGTGCCTGGACGTATGAAAAAGGCTGGAAAGCGCCTCAATGCGCCGGCGTGATTCACACCGATTTCGAAAAAGGTTTTATCCGCGCCGAAGTCATCAAATACAGCGATTATATCGCGCTCGGTTCGGAAGCCGCTTGCAAAGAAGCCGGAAAAATGAATGTGGAAGGCAAGGAATATATTGTACAGGACGGCGACATCATGCACTTCCGGTTTAATGTGTAAACAATTAATTTTTAAATGTTTAGATATGAAAAAGCAATCAACACTTTTATGTATCCTCCTCGCAGGATGGCTTTGCAACACACAAGCCCAAGAAACCCAAGCTACCGTAAAAGCTTTGGAAACGTATGCACTCAAAGACACCACACAAGGGTGGAAACTGTCGGGAATCTCCGGCGTTACCTTCGGACAAACATCGCTGCATAATTGGTCGGCCGGCGGCAATAACACCGTTTCCGCCAACGCATTTTTTAATGCTTCCGCTAATTATTTGAAAAACAATTGGTTCTGGGACAATAACTTGTTGGCCGAATACGGTATGATTTATTCCTCTGCCTACGATTGGCAAAAAGCCGCCGACAAACTCAATTTCAAATCCGTAGCCGGATTGGGTATTTCAAGTAAATGGTCGGCTTCGGCCTTGTTCAACTTCGCCACACAATTTACCAAAGGTTACAAATATCCCGATATCGATCGTTATATTTCGACTTTTATGGCGCCCGCGTATGCCGATGCCGCCTTGGGATTTACCTACAAACCGGTTAAAAACTATACCTTATTTATTTCGCCGGTTGCCGAACGCGCCACTTTTGTGCTGAACGATTCGCTTTCTTCGACCGGCGCTTTCGGTGTGGAACCGGGAAAAAAAATTAAATGGGAAACCGGCGCTTACCTCACCGCTACTGCTAATCAAGCGCTTTGGGACAATGTCAATATCATTTCTACTTTGAACCTTTTTACACCCTACAACCAAAATTTCGGCAATGTGGACGTCAATTGGGACATTCTCATCAGCTTCAAACTGCATAAATTGCTGACGGCCAACCTCAACACAACATTGCGTTATTATGGCTCCGAAAGTTACGAAATTCAATTCAAAGAAATCTTCGGATTGGGAGTTACTTATCAATTTTAGTGCATAACTTCAACGAATGCTTGTTGATAAGTTTTGATAAGAATTGAAAAAAGATAAGAGATGGACGGTTGCTCGTCGGTCTCTTATTCTTTTTCCGGATATTCCTCCTAAAAGAAATCAAATATTGCAAGCAATTTATACCGCTATTTTTTGATACAATACTAATAAGTCCGAACAAAAGTTATTAACTTTGCGGCTTATCAACGAAAGGTAGATAAAAAATTAAATCGTTCGTTGATGCGCTCTTACAAAAAATAGGAATGTTGATAAATCGATTAAAAATTCTTTTTGCATCTAACAACTTTAAATGCAAGAAATTTAACAAAAATTTATCCCCATTATCAACAGGGTATCATTATCATCATTTCTTTTTTAATTTAAATTTAAAAGTAATATTATAATAAAACAGATGGTTAATAACTTTACAAACGGGTTCAATTTAAAATCGGATGGAAAACCTGCCGGTTATTTGGATATTCCGGTACCGAAGGATGTCGATGTCATTCAAGCAATCAAAACGTTAAAAAAAGAAAAAAACGCAATCATTTTAGCGCACTATTACCAAGAGGGTGAAATACAGGATATTGCCGATTTTGTGGGTGATAGTTTGGCTTTGGCGCAATGGGCGGCGAAAACCGGTGCCGACGTGATTGTTCTCTGCGGCGTGCATTTTATGGGCGAAACGGCAAAGATTCTGGCTCCGGAAAAGCGTGTCTTTGTTCCCGATTTGAATGCCGGTTGTTCGTTGGCCGATAGTTGTCCCTATAAAGAATTTAAGGAGTTTACGGAACAGCATCCCGATCATATTGTGATTTCTTATGTGAATACGACGGCGGCGATTAAAACTTTGACGGATGTGGTGGTAACATCGACCAATGCCCGTCAAATTGTGGAGAGTTTTCCCCCTGAAACGAAAATTATCTTCGGGCCGGATAAGAACCTTGGAAATTATATTAACAGCGTTACAGGCCGGAATATGCTTTTATGGGACGGCGCTTGTCATGTACACGAACAGTTTTCGTTGGAGAAGATTTTGAAGTTGAAACAACAATATTCCGGCGCTTTGCTTTTGGCGCATCCCGAATGTAAATCCGTGATTTTGAAAATAGCCGATCATATAGGTTCTACGGCTTCATTATTAAAATACGCTACAACTTCAAATAAAAATCAATTTATTGTCGCTACCGAATCGGGAATTTTGCACGAAATGCAGAAAAAAAATCCGGATAAAACCTTTATTCCTGCGCCTCCCAACGATAGCACTTGTGCTTGTAACGAATGTAATTTTATGAAACTCAATACTTTAGTAAAATTGTATAATTGTTTGAAATACGAAATTCCGGAAATTATTATTGATGAAGAAATCATTAAAAAAGCCGTCCGTCCGATTCAAAAAATGTTGGATATTTCGGCAAAATTAGGATTATAAATTCTTAAAAATCGATTATGCGAATCAAATTTTTTGCACTTTTTGTTCTGTGTTTTCTATTGTATAGTACTGTTTTTGCTGATGATTTGTCTGTGGATACATTGACTGTAAAACCGAATTATACCCGGTTTATTTTTCCGTCGGCGCTTATTTCTTATGGGATAGCTACGAGGTTAATTTCCGGTTTACAGGATTTTGACCATAATTTACAGGATGATATTCAAAAACATGTTTCGCGAAAATATATTTTTGACGATTATTTGCGCTTTGCTCCTTATGTTGGAATTTATGCTTTTGATTGGATGGGAGTGAAAGCCAAAAATAATTTTAGAGATCGAACCATTGTAACTGCTACTTCTCTATTACTGACAACCGGGCTTACTTATGCGGGTAAAAGTACTTTGTTGGTGCGCCGGCCGGATGATTCGGAGAGTAATTCTTTTCCGTCGGGACATACGAGTACGGCATTTACGGGTGCGCACATTCTGTTTCATGAATATAGAGATTATCCTTGGATTTATATTGCAGGTTATGCGGCGGCGACCATTACCGGCGGAATGCGTATGGTAAACAATCGGCATTGGTTTAGCGATGTGATTACCGGTGCGGGCGTAGGTATTTTGAGTGTGGAAGCAAGTTATTTATTATTGCCTCCTATTCAACGGTTTTTCGGCATAAAAAATGAAACAAAAAGTCTGACGGCAGTGCCGGTCGTTGGAAATAAATATTGGGGAATTGGAGTTGCTTATGTTTTTTGAGATTTTAATTGGTAATCCATTTTTCGAGAGCTGCTAAATAGTTTTGGATAATGCTGGCGCCCGTAGGTGTTAATCCGTTTTCATCCATCAGAGCGGAAGCGTCGAAATAAACTTCCGGTTGATTCATCAGTTTCATATCCAAGAAATTGCAGACGGTTTTTAATTGTTGTTGGGCGCCGAATGTTCCGATTCTTCCGCCGGATGCGCCAATGATTCCCACCGGTTTGCGTTTCCATAGATTATGTCCGTAAGGACGTGTACACCAATCGATTGCATTTTTTAATACGCCGGGAAACGAACGGTTGTATTCGGGTGTGATAAACAAAATCGCATCGGATTTCATCACTGCTTGTCGGAAAGCAACTACCGTTTCCGGCGGATTGTTTTCTGTATCCTGCGAAAAAAACGGCAAAGTTTCAATAGCAAATGTTTGAAATTTCAAACCGGTATGATTGTGTTTTACCGATTCATTGTATAAACGTTTGTTTAATGAATCTTTGCTGATGCCGCCGATAACGGCGAGAATGTTGATTGTTTTCATAAATATTGTGTTTTAATAATAACAATTAAAGTATTCCAAATGTTTATGAAATAATTTTATTTACCTGTTCCAATGCTAAATTAATGTTATTGCAAATATTTTCGTTTCCTATTTTATCCGAAAAGCCTGATTTTTCAAGTACACCGCGCACAGCTTCATTTACACCCGACAAAACGATTTGTACATTTTCTTTTTTTGATGTACGGTATAAACTTTCCAAATTGTGTAATCCGGTCGAATCCATAAAAGGTACTTTCCGCATTCGTATGATCCTGATTTTCGGCTTTTTAATATTGACCGTACGCATACTTTCTTCAAATTTATTGGCAATTCCAAAGAAAAACGGGCCGTCGATTTCATAGACTTCCACTCCTTTCGGTAAAATCAATTGGTCGTTGTCGGCTGTTTTTTCGGCATCGCTTTGCATATCCAATTCATTGGTGATAACCGAAACGGACGAGGTTTCCGAAATTCGTTTTACCAATAAAACCATGGCTAATAAAATTCCGACTTCAATAGCGATAGTCAAGTCGAAAATTACTGTAAGAAAGAAAGTTACTAATAAAACAGTTATATCTGATTTCGGATTTTTCAACAACGATTTGAATGTTCTCCATTCACTCATATTATACGAAATGATAACCAAAACGCCTGCCAGACAAGACATTGGGATATGTTTGGTCAACGGACTCAAAAAGAGCAAAATCAATAATAAGACTACGGCGTGGATGATTCCTGCAACGGGTGTTCGTCCGCCGTTATTAATGTTGGTCATCGTTCGTGCAATAGCTCCCGTTACCGGAATACCGCCGAAAATAGGTGTAACCAAATTGGCGGCTCCCTGTGCAATTAATTCGGTATTGGAATTGTGTCGGTCGTTGGTAACACCGTCGGCAACAGTGGCCGAAAGCAGCGATTCGATGGCGCCCAACATTGCGATTGTAAACGCGGTAGGTAATAATAAATTGATACTTTCCATCGTAATGGGAACAGTGGTCGGTTTAGGTAACGAAGCATTGATTTGGAAGCGATCGCCGATGGTTTCGATGCCTGTCAATCCGGCAAATTCTTTCAATAAATAAATAATAATAGTCATTAGAATGATGGCAACGAGCGAACCGGGAATTTTTTTGATGAATCGCGGCGAATAAATAATAATTAAAATACTTAAAATACCGACAATTAACGAACCGATATGAACAGTTCCGATGGCTTTTCCGTATTCAATCCATTTGGAAATAAAATCGGCCGGAACATTGCTTATCCGTAATCCGAATAAATCTTTGATTTGTGTTGTAAAAATAGTTAAAGCAATACCACTCGTAAAACCGACGATAATCGGATAGGGAATAAATTTGATAACCGTTCCCAAACGCAACAATCCCATTCCAATCAACATCAAACCGGCTAAAACGGTTGCAATGGCCAATCCTTCCAATCCGAATTGCTGAATAATTCCGTAAACGATAACGATAAATGCGCCCGTCGGTCCGCCTATTTGCACCGAACTTCCGCCCAAAAGCGACACGATAAAACCACCAATGATGGCTGTAATCAAACCTTTTTCGGGACTTACACCCGATGCAATCCCAAAAGCAATCGCCAAGGGTAAAGCTACAATTCCTACGATGACACCGGCCATCAAGTCGGTCATAAATTTTTCTTTCGAATAATTCTTAAGTGAAGTAAATAATTTCGGTTTAAAATCCGGATTTACATTAAAATTTTTAAAATTCATTTTGTATATTTAAAAAACGGGACAAAGGTAAACATTTTCAACTATTTTTTGTTTATCTTTGCATAATTGTTGTGTAAAAACAAAAAGTACATAGGATAACATTTAATTTTAAATAATTCATTTATGTCTGAAAAAAGCATTAAAGGAACAAAGACCGAGCAAAATTTATTAAAAGCATTTGCCGGCGAAAGTCAAGCGAGAACACGTTATACTTTTTTTGCAAGTAAAGCGAAAAAAGAAGGTTATGAACAAATTGCAGCTGTATTTTTGGAAACGGCCGATCAAGAAAAAGAACATGCCGAACGTTTTTTCAAATTTTTGGAAGGCGGAATGGTCGAAATTACCGCCTCTTTTCCGGCAGGTGTAATCGGAACTACCGTTGAAAATTTGCGTGCAGCCGCTGAAGGCGAATACGAAGAATGGAACGACTTGTATCCCGAATTTGCTGAAGTTGCTGCGGCAGAAGGTTTTCCGCAAATTGCCGTCGCTTTCAAGAAGATTGCAACTGTGGAAGTGCAACACGAAAAACGTTACCTCAAACTTTTAGCTAATCTTGAAACCGATACGGTATTCAAAAAAGGTGAAGAAACCGAATGGCAATGTCGCAATTGCGGATATGTTCATACAGGTAAGGAGGCTCCGGGAGCTTGTCCGGCTTGTTTGCATCCGCAGGCTTATTTTGAGCCGATGAAGCATAATTATTGATTGTGTTTTGAAATTTTTGAAAAGCTCCTTCGGGGGCTTTTTTTATTTGTCAATATTAACCAAAAAATATTTGCAATTCCTAAAATATTTATCTTTCTCATCGGTCTTCATTGACAGAGAGCAATCTTAAAAATAAATAAATGTAACGATTTAATAAAGATGAAAAGGATAGTATTATTTTTTATTGCAGTCGTAGCGATGGTATTAACAGTCGCAGCACAGTCGGTTTCCGACACCTTGAAATTGACCTTGGCGAATTGTATCGAACAAGCTATCGACAAAAATTACAGTCGCGAAGAGATAAAATTGAACGAAGAAGTCAAAAAAATTGTTTATAACCAATCCAAAATGGAACGCTTGCCTACTCTTTCGGCAACGCTCAATGAAGGACTTGGGCATACAACAGGAAATCCCGCTGCTTGGAACGGCAATTACGATGTGAATGCAAACGTCGTTCTTTTTCAAGGAGGACAAATAAGTGAAACCATCAGGCAAAACCGTCTTTCGCTTCAGCAATCGGCGCATAAAACGAAACAATATGATAATGATTTGCTTATTCGTGTACTGCAAACATTTATGACGGCAATAGGTAACGATGAATTGTTGAAATATCAACAAGCCCTGCTGACTGCCAGTGAAGAACAACTCAATCAAGGACGGCTGCGTTGGCAAGCAGGTGAGATTTTAGAAAGCGACTTCCTGCTGCTTGAAGCGCAATGGGTAAACGATCGAAATAATGTAGCAACAGCCATCATAAACAAGGACAACACTTTAATTGAAATGAAAAACCTCTTAGCAATGAACCTTTTGCAACCGCTCACGCTGATTTATCCTGATGATGAAGCTGTAGAAGCGATGTCGGCAATGCCTGCGCTCAGTGTTTTTATGGAACATGCCGTAAATACGCTACCTGATTTCAGGATAAGCGATTTTGAGGTTGAAATAGCCGAAACAGGATTGAAAATTGCTAAATCGGCATACTATCCCACGCTGTCGTTGGGAGGAAGTATCGGCACCGGACATAACACTTTTACCGGCTATGGAACGCAACTAAGCGACCGTTTTAATCAACAAATCGGTTTGACGTTGAGTATTCCCATTTATGACAAATCGAAAACAAAATCGAATGTACAGCGCAGCAAAATAGCTTTGCAGCAAATGCAATTAGAAAATAAACAAACGGCACAAAATTTACAACAGACTCTCTTGACCGAATATAGCAATACGGTCCTTGCCGAAAAGCAATTTGAAACCGATAAGGTGAAGCAGAATGCTTATTTAAAATCGTTTGAGGCATACAGCGCCAAATTCAATGCCGGTTCAATCACTGCCGTAGAACTTCTCCAACAGCAAAATAATTACATCAATGCCTTGAACGATTATATCCGGAGCAAATACGGATTTATGCTGAAACGGAAGGTGTTGGGTATTTATATGGGAACTATTTAAATTACGAATCACGAAATAATAAAGATATGAAAAAGAAAAATGTAGTAATAATAATGATTATAACAGCCGTTATTGCTGTTGTGGGTTTGGTCACATTTATGTTGATGGGCAATAAAGAAGTGCAATATCAAACGGAAACCGCTATCAAGGGAAATTTGGCTATAACCGTCATGGCTACAGGCTATATTCAACCGGTAGAGGAGGTTGAAGTCGGTACGCAGGTATCGGGAGTGATTGAAAAAATTTATGCGGATTACAATTCGCACGTGAAAAAAGGACAGTTGCTTGCCGAATTGGACAAATCGACCCTTCTGGAAAAATTAAATCAGGCAACGGCTCAACTGAACAGTGCACAAAGCGAATTGAATTTAGCAAACCGGCAATACGACCGCGTAGAGCAACTTTATAATGCTAAAGCCGCAACGGAAGTAGCATTGGAAGAAGCGGTCAATCGCAAGGAACAGGCTGAAATGACTTTGAAAGCAGCGAAAGCCAATCTCAGTCAGGCAAAAGTGGACCTTTCATACGCGTCTATTTATTCCCCTATCGACGGAGTAGTGCTCAATCGCGCCGTGAATATCGGGCAAACAGTAGCTGCGATGTTCAGTACACCCACGTTGTTCACCATTGCCGAAGACCTCACCAAAATGCAGGTGGAAGCCGATGTGGACGAAGCCGATTTGGGTCAAGTGAAACTGGAACAGCATGTTACCTTCACAGTCGATGCCTATCCCGGCGAAACTTTTTTGGGAACGGTAAGTCAGATACGCATCAGTCCCAAAGTGACCAATAATGTGGTAACTTACACCGTCATAGTGAACGCACCCAATCCCGATGAAAAGTTATTCCCCGGAATGACGGCAAGTATCCGTATCAACATACAATCGGAAGAAGGGATTATTATACCAATGGATGCTCTGTCAAAGGAGAATACGCTACGAGTGAAATCGGATGGAAAAATAGAAGAACGTACTGTTCAAACCGGAATTAGCGATGGAGTTTCCATTGTTGCCCGTTCGGGAGTGAAAGAAGGAGAAGAAATAGTGATTTAGTGGTTAGTTGTTAGTGATTAGTGGTTAAAAATGAAAATGAAAAATTCCATAAAGTCCCACAGGGACGACACTTTATTAACCGTAGGGCTTCAGCCTACGGGAATCATAAAAATACAGAATCTCGAACGAATTTTTGAAGTCGGAGAAGAAAAAGTCCATGCCCTCAAAGGTATTTCATTTGAAGTGAACGAAGGCGAATTTGTCAGCATCATGGGGACAAGCGGCAGCGGCAAATCAACGCTATTGAATATCTTGGGTTGTCTCGATCGTCCCACCGCAGGTGAATACCTGATTGACAATATTTCAGTAAAAGAACGTTCGGAAGATGAATTATCGACCCTGCGCAACCGTAAAATCGGCTTTGTCTTCCAAAACTACAGCCTTCTACCGCGTACACCGGCGCTGGAACAGGTGGAACTTCCCTTGCTTTACAACAACACAGTCTCCGATAAACAGCGTCGCGAACGCGCCGAACAGGCATTGGAACAAGTGGGATTGAAAGACCGCATGAAGCATACGCCCAACCAAATGTCCGGAGGGCAGCAACAACGGGTTGCTATTGCCCGCGCCCTGGCAGGCGACCCGGTCATGCTACTCGCCGACGAAGCTACGGGAAACTTGGATACACGAACCTCTTACGAGATCATGTGCCTGTTTCAGGAACTGCACGAAAGAGGCAAAAGCATTGTCTTTGTTACGCACGAGCCGGATATTGCTACATTTACAGAGCGGACAATTTTATTGAATGACGGTCGTATTGTGAAGGATGAGAGGGTGGAGACGCAATCGGCTCGACAAATGCTGGAGGCAATATCAATTACGAATTAAAAATTACGAATTACGACATCATTTTTTTAGCACGCAGATAATGCAGATTTCAAAACCTCATTTTCACCTCATTTTTTCAACAAAACAACCTCAGTAGCAAATGATTGCACCAACAAAACCGACCTCATTACCTCATTCATTTGTTTTCTTGCGAATGGTTTGTTGATAAAATTTGACATATCCTTCATATTCTTGCTCAAAAGTCTCTTTCGTGGCATGGTGTTCTTTTTGATTTTCATTTTTAATAGAGCCATTCTACATTTTTAAATTTTTTATTTTTCTCTACAAATTTGGTTGAAAGTCCATGAGAGTATACTTTATATGAATAATGTTGGTTTAGAACATATTTTTTCCAATCGTCATTTTTTATTTCCATACTGAATGCTATTTATTGTTTCAAAAGCCTCTCCAACAACCCCAATTCCCCCTTCTTCCTTCCCACCTCAACACATTGCTTAATCACATCTAAAGCAAATCTTGAACTGCCGAAAAATCAATCCGCTCATCGTCTTCCAAAAATAGTGAAAATTATATCACAATTCATTCATAAACGCTCCAAATTGCAGGATTTTCTTACTATGTTCTTTGTTAAACAAAAGATGCTCAAAATCTCGCTGCTTTTGTTTTATATCAATAGAATTGAGCACTTTGGTAGTTGCTTGTTTCAATTCAGTCAGATTATTTATGCCGCAACGTTTGCTCAAAAAATCATAATCAGGTGGCGTTTGAGCGAGCAAAAACATCAGGTCATAAAAATCACGCCCTTTGGCACGCGACAGCATTGCAGCAATTTTCATTGCACTCAGCACTCCATCCGGCGGCACCGGCAAAGGAAAGAAAAAACCGCAACCTTTTACATTTACAATTATCGGCGTGTAATCAACGTCTTGGTCTTGGCTTTCAATTTTGATCAAAAAACGCTCTTCTTTGTGCCCCGACAAACCCAAATCGAACAACAATTCAGGGAAATAAATACTTCGCCGAAAGGCTGTTAATTTGGGGTTATCTCTATCTTTTGCCTCTACTCGAAAACCTGAATTTTCAAGAAATCGCAGCACGTCATCGGTCATTACCCTAAATTCTTCGCTTGAAAGATTTTTGCAATCAAAGTCCAAATCTTCGGAAAAACGGTCAATTCCCTTTACCAAACGCAGATTTGTGCCGCCAATAAAGGTCATTTTACGAATATAGGGCGTGGAAGAAAGATAGTCCAATATCAATAATTGCAAATATTCTTTCAAAATATGTTTGTCAAATACCGCATTATCACGGAGTTGAGCAGGAAAATAATTTTTTATTTGCGATAATTGTATCATAAATCATACGTTTTAAAAAGCAAATTTACCCTTTTTTCAAGGCTTTTACTTTGAAATTTGGCGCAATATTCTTGCAGCAAATCTTTATTCAAATCTTCATTTAAAAAGTCCTCATCTAAACGCAATTCTTCCAATTCTTGTCTATTATTGTAAAATGGATAAAGATACAGCAGGTCAAGCAAGGCTTTTTCGGGCGTGGCAAGTTGCAATGTCCGGTTGTCCTGCATCGGTTTCAATTCGTAGCCAAACATTAATTTTTCCTGCATACTTTTGTAGGAATATTCGCCAAAATTGTTTTTGAAAGCGGCTGTTTTTAAGGAAGTTACGCTCGTAATTTGCACAACGGCTTCGGGTATCATTCCATAAAACGACAATGCCGTGTGCAGACTGATATACGAAGGGCGATAAATTCTGTTGGCAAAATAGAGCGCATAATCTACCTTGCCTTTGTATTCGGAAAAAGCAAAATAGCCTTGTCGCAATCGAATAAGATAGCCTTTTTTTATCCATCTCATCAAATTGTTGCGGTCAAAATTCGGTTGCCACGCATATATTTGATTAATATTAAAGCAAGCCAAATCAAACATTTGTTGTCGAAATTCAAGATAACTCATATTTATTTCTATAATGCTGCAAATATAGTGCATTTTAGAAACAAAACAAATTTTCATGATTTTTATTTCGTTAATGTAATCATATCAACCAATTTATCCGCGGCGACAATACCTGATTGACAATATTTCGGTAAAGGAACGTTCGGAAGATGAATTATCGACCCTGCGCAACCGTAAAATCGGTTTTGTCTTCCAAAACTACAGCCTTCTACCGCGTACACCGGCGCTGGAACAGGTGGAACTTCCCTTGCTTTACAACAACACAGTCTCCGATAAACAGCGTCGCGAACGCGCCGAACAGGCATTGGAACAAGTGGGATTGAAAGACCGAAGGAAAAGCATTGTTTTTGTTACGCACGAGCCGGATATTGCCACATTTACAGAGCGGACAATTTTATTGAATGACGGTCGTATTGTGAAGGATGAGAGGGTGGAGACGCAATCGGCTCGACAAATGCTGGAGGCAATTATGGTCTGAAAGTCCTTTGCGCATATTACTATTTCAAAATATCCTCTATCCATTGCTTCAATTGCTCTTTTTCTTCCGGTAGCAATTCCTTATAGATAAAACCTTGTCTAATATCAGACGGGTTGCGCATTTGAGGAAATATATTCCAATGATAATAACAAATCAGCTGTTGCGCAGTAAAGACGGGTATTTGTGAAGAAAAAGTATCTTTATAAGGTGTAATATACAAATCCATATTCCCTAATTTTACTTTCTCATATTCGTCAAAATCATAATTCTGGGGTTTAAGAAAAGTTTGCATTCTAAAAGGCGACATCCAATAAACCGGACGGAAATCGGGCGCTGCCTTTGCTATGATACGAGGGAATGTCATTAATAAGGCTGCTAACATACAGGATAGCAACGTCAGCCAAACAACGATTCGTTGTCGATGCTGAAAAATAAAATTACACAGAACGAATAGCAGCGCCAATACTCCATCTAACATAAAACGATATTGCCCCGAAAACAGAAAAACATAAATCAATTTCAACAGAACAACAAACAGTAACGACAATAAAACAAACTGTCTTTTTTTTACAGCAAACAAACTATATACACCAACCACCAAGAATATCAAAATATGCACAATAGAGGCAAATCTACAAGAAACAAACCAATGGTATAAACGTTCTCCAATTGAAAAAGCATTGATTTCGGCTATCGTAAAATAATGATGATAAGTGAATAACAGCGCTGTTTTTCGCGATTCTTCCAATATAGAAGCAGCCGGTGCATAAATAGTCGGCACTACTGTCGATGTTGCGGGAAACAATAATAATGAACTGGTATATACATTTTTGAACACATATAAAACGACAAGTAAGGCAGGCAGGATATACGCTTTCGGAGAAAAAATCAACTTTCGATTCTTATATCCATACACCATTATTACCCATAAAGGAAGCCAAAATGCCACAGGTTTGGTGACAAACGTAAAAACCGAAAGAAACAATAAAATCGCATAGCTTGCTTGTTTCTCTTTTTCTACAAAAACCATTTCGTACAAAATCATCAGAGAAAATATATAAACCGGCAAATCAGGTGTTGGCGATTGTACAAACAAATAAGTAAACGGCAAAAACAGCAATAAGGAATAGGCTTTACGTTCAAATATATAAATCAAATAAATGAAAACTACAAAAATACTGATGCGTTGGTATAAATCCACCGTATTATCAAACATCGCTTCAAGAATATGGAAAAACGACATTTGCCCCAAATTCCAATCGATATTTGCAATACCGGGCAATAGACCATATTGGTTTAACCATACTAAACTTGACGTATAATAGACAAAATGATCCGGCAAAAAAGGAAAATAACATCCTATAAATACGGTCAGTAAAAATAGAAACCAAAAAACTTTTGAACGAGGAATTGTTCGAAAAACAACAAAAAATTGCCTTTTCATCAAATACGGCAACAAAGAAATTGCCAAACATATTAATTCTACGGTTATACCCAATCGGAAAAAAAAGGCAATGATTGTTCCTAATACAGCTACAAGCGCTATTCCTGCTGTCAAGCGAAAAGAAGTAAGTCGAAATTTCAAATTAAGGATAAATTCAATCCACATTCCCCACCCATAAAGTGAGATGAACAAAACGGATAACGACAATATTTCAACAATCATCTGTGTGTTATATCGATAATACTTCAGAGGACTTCTAAAAATTACTTTTTTCTCGCACGGAGTCATTGTTCGACTCTTTTAAGAGGAGACTATCCCGGATGAAACGAAGTCCATTAATCCCAACTGAAATAATCATTGCAAATTTATTCAAAATTTTCTATCCAATCATACTTTTTAGCGCTATTTTTTGCAAAATCTATCTATCATATAATTACTCCCCAATAATATAAAGCGGCACATTCGTCATCCAAGATTCTTGACGGAAATCGGAAAGGGAAGTACGAATGGCGGTTTGGGGGTTGTATTTTTCGCAAAAAAGCTTAAAACTGTGAGCTTTAAGATTTGTACCCGATTTTACCTCAACGGGAATTATTTTGTCATCTTCGGTCTGAATTAAAAAATCGAGTTCGTATTTGCTGTTTTCAAAGGTAAAATAGTGAATGGACAGGTCTTCATTTAGCCGAAGTTGCTGAAAAACAAACTGTTCCGCCAATGCACCCTTAAATTCCGTAAAAACGGCATCGCCATAGAGCAAGGTTTTGGCATTCAGTTTAGACATGGCAGCAAGCAATCCCACATCGTTGTGATAGAGTTTGAAAGCCGACAAATATTGAAAGGCAACCAAAGGCAAAGCAGGTTTGGTAACGCTGTAAACTTTGTGCAGCAAACCTGCATCCACAAGCCACTGAATAGCCAATTCAAAGTCTTTTGCCCGCGCACCTTCCTTAATTATTCCATAAATAAACTTTTTATTTTCTTTTGCCAACTGCGCCGGAATGTTTTCCCAAACCATATTGATACGCGGCAGAATCTCTTTGGGCGCGTATTTCGAGAAGTCATTCTGGTAATTTTTCAATATCTCGTTTTGAATTTTTCGTGCTTTTTTCCAATCCCTATCCTGCGCAAACACAGACACCACTTCGGGCATTCCGCCAATATAGAAATAGTAACGCAAAAACTCTTGGAATTTTGCAGAAAAAGAGGGTAAA
Source organism: Bacteroidia bacterium (assembly GCA_025999115.1). The sequence goes on along the minus strand of BNWW01000018.1, from coordinate 17,515 downwards.
AAATCCCAAAGATGCTCGTCTAAAATGCGAACCAAACCATTTTCGCCCATCGCGAGCAAAAATTCATAAAACGACATTGGATAAAGTTGCAAATAATTGACTTTGCCCACAGGAAACGACTCGCCCTCGTGAATATTTATTCCAAGCAGCGAGCCTGCCGCAATTATCTGATATTCAGGTGTATTTTCATAAAAATATTTCAACGACGTAATGCCTTGTTCTGCCGATTGAATTTCGTCAAAAACAATTAGCGTATTTTCGGGAGTAATTTGCAGACCTGAATATATCTCAAGTTCTGTTATAATACGCTTAATATCAAAATCTTGCCAAAATATTGATTTTGGCGCATTTTTATTGTCAAAATTCACGTACACCATTTGAGGATATTCGTTTTTGCCAAATTCTTTTATAAGATAAGTTTTACCCACCTGCCTTGCCCCTAAAAATACGAGTGGTTTTTTATCTTTATCTAATTTCCATTGTAATAACTGTTTATATTTTATTCTATACATTTTTCTCCCAATTTTATTGATTTATTTTACATTTTTCTCCCGAAATTACACTGCAAATATACACTTTTCTCCATCCCCAAACAAATTATGGAATAAATTCCCCTCCATAAAATATTTTCCCTCCTCATTTGTCTTCATAATCAGGAGTTAGGAATTTTAAAATTATAAACAAATGAAAATTAAGAATCTACTAAAAATAGCATGGAACGCTTTATTGCTAAATAAAAAGCGAGCCATCCTAACCATGCTCGGCATCATCATCGGCATCTCATCGGTAGTACTTATGGTCAGTCTCGGACAAAGTTCGACGGTCATTATCAGCAATCAGTTTTCCGGTTTGGGTACCAATCTGATTATGGTCAGCAACGTTCGAAAAGATGTGATGGGTGTTACGGTGGGAACGGAAAATATGAAAAACATGAAACTGCGGGATGTGGATGCCATTCGCAAACGGGCGCGGCATATTGCCAAAGTAACGCCTTGTGTAACCGCTATGGAACAATTAGTATGTGGCTCACACAACTATCCGGGCATCATGATGGGCGCCAATGTGGATTATTTTGATATTTCCAATTCCAAGATAGGAAAAGGACGCGCTTTTACCCTGCAAGAAGAGGAATCGGCAGCCAAAGTGTGTATCCTTGGACAAACGGTGATAAAAAGTCTTTTCCCCAATGGCGAAAATCCGGTGGGAAAAGAAGTTCGTTTCGGCAAGACGCCTATGCTGGTTATTGGAACGCTTGCCGAAAAAGGAAAAAACATGACCGGCGACGACTACGATGATGCCATTATAGCGCCCTATACCACCGTGCAGAAACGCATCCTGAATATTGATTATATCCACATGATTATGGCATCGGCAACCTCAGAAGAAGCCTCCGCAGATGCAGTTAATGAGGTAAAATCCATTATGTCGCAAACGCACAAAATCAAATCCGATGAAGCCCCTGATTTTGAGGTAGCTTCTCTCACGCAAATGCTTGAGATGATGGGCACGGTTATGGGCGTTCTCCAAGCATTTTTGGTAGCCATAGCCGCTATATCGTTAATTGTCGGCGGTATCGGCATCATGAACATCATGTATGTAACCGTTACCGAACGGACACGCGAGATTGGACTGCGCCGCTCGTTAGGGGCAAAAAACAAAGATATTCTCCGCCAATTTCTGCTTGAAAGTGCGATGCTTAGTTTGGCTGGCGGCATTTTCGGCATCATCGCCGGGCTTTTACTGTCGGCATTGATATTATTTGCGTTGGATATGGGCTTTATGGTCAGCATTACGGCTGTGGTGGTTTCGTTTGTCGTATGCGCGACAATCGGCATCTTTTTTGGGTGGTATCCAGCCAAAAAAGCGGCTGCACTTGACCCGATAACAGCATTGAGATATGAATAGTTCCTTTCAAGGGGTTATAGGGGTCGATTTGTTTTATTGCAATTCTCCTTCAATGCACAGCCACTACAAGTTCCGCAATCTTTTTCTTTCTTCCCGAAAAATCGTTTAACGACGGTAATTATCACAATTACCGTCGCTAAACCAACTATCATATAAACAATTATTTCTTGCATGGCTAAACAAATAATATCCCGATTTGATGTACGCCAAAAGCGACTATCCATGCCAAAACGGTAGTATAAACCATCGTGAAAATCGCCCAGTCCCAGCCTGCTTCCTTTTTGATGGCGGCTATCACCGCAATACACGGAAAATAGATGAGTATGAACAACATAAACCCGTAAGCCGTAAGTGGCGTAAATACTTTTCGGCCGATTTTTTCACCCGAAGTAAAAGTTTGTTCCTGTATTTTTTCAATCAATGAGGTGGAATGTTCGTCGGCTTCCAAATCGGCTTGATACAATACTCCCATCGAACTGACAACAATTTCTTTCGCTCCCAAACCGGTAATGATACTTACTCCCATTTTCCAATCGAATCCTAAGGGACGAATGACCGGTTCAATAAAATGTCCTATCCGGCCGATGTACGAATTTTCTTGTTGTCCGGCAACTTGTGCAAGTTCTTCCGTGTTATTTTCCGAATTGATTGGCCGGGGAAAATAACCCAAAGCCCAAATCAAAATGGAAGCTAAAAGGATGATGGTTCCCATTTTCTTTAAATATTGTTGTCCTTTGTGCCAGGTATGCAAACTTGTATTTCGGAAAGTAGGAATACGGTAGGGCGGCAATTCCATCACAAAAGGCACTTCTTTTTTTGAAAAAGCAATTTTGTTCATTACAATTGCAACCAATATTGCGAGTAACATACCTATTATGTATATGGAGAACAACACCAATCCCTGATTTTTCGGAAAAATGGCCGAAACTAACAATACATATACCGGAAGTCGTGCGCTACAAGATATAAATGGCGTAATAATCATCGTTAAAATTCGGTCTTTCCTGTTTTCGAGCGTGCGTGTAGCCATCACAGCGGGAACATTACAACCAAATCCCATCACCAAGGGAATAAATGATTTGCCGTGCAAGCCGATTTTGTGCATCAATTTATCCATCATGAATGCCGCTCGCGCCATATAGCCGGTGTCTTCCATCAACGAAATAAAGAAAAACAAAATTAAAATATTCGGAAGAAAAACAATTACACCGCCCACACCCGCAATCACGCCGTCGACAATTAAATCGCGTAGCGGCCCTTCAGTCATCGTATTCGAAACCCATTCGCCAAACCAGGCAACACTGCTTTCGATCCAATCCATCGGATAGGAACCGAGCGAAAATGTAACTTGAAACATTCCCCACATGAAGAATAGAAAAACCGGAAAACCGAGCCAGCGATGTGTTAAAACATCATCCAATTCACGGATTTTCCGTTGAGGCTGCTTTTGCGGCTCGTGATAAGTTTCTTTCAAAGCGCCGGCGATAAATCCATATTTGGCATCGGTTATAATGGTTTCCGATTTTTCGCCGTATTCTTTTTCTAATACAATGATTTCTTTTTTGGCCAATGCTTTAATGTCTTGATAATTCGAGCATTTTTCGAGCGATTGCAAAGTGGCTTTATCCGTTTCCAATAATTTGATGGCGATATAACGGGACGAATATTTATCGGTAATCGACGGATTTTTCCAAATTTCGGTTTGTAACCGTTCGATGGCTTCTTCAATTAAATTGCCGTAATTGATGTGAATATGGCGTACCACCGGGTCGTGGTCTTCGTAAACATCAATCAGTTTGTCAAATAATTCGTCGATGCCTTTTCCGCGCGAAGCAATGGTTGGAATAATGGGAATGCCAATCATGGCGCCGAGTTTTTTGTGATCGAAATCGACGTTTTTCTTTTCCAGTTCGTCGTACATATTCAATGCGATGACGACTTTGATATTCATATCAATCAATTGCGTAGTCAGGAAAAGATTGCGTTCAAGATTGGAAGCGTCCACTACATTGACTACAATATCGGGCATTTTCTCGGCAATATGCTTGCGGACATACAATTCTTCGGGTGAATATTCGGTAATGGAATAGGTGCCGGGCAAATCGAAAATCTTAAAAGTGTAGCCGTCTTTTTTCAAATTGGCTTCTTTGGCATCGACAGTAACGCCGCCGTAATTACCGACCCGCTCGTGTGAACCCGAGGCGTGATTGAAAAGCGTGGTTTTGCCGCTGTTGGGGTTGCCGACCAAAGCAATATTGATGATTTTTTCTTTTTCGGAGGCTGAAACTTTTTGAATGTTGTGTTCGATAATGCCTGCAAAAGGCGCTTCAAAATAGTCGGCTTCTTTTACCGGAATCACTTCTACCAATTCGGCTTCGCTGTGGCGCAACGACACTTTATAACTCATGATTTCGTATTCGACCGGATCTTGCAAGGGTGCGCGCTTTACAACGGTTACTTTTTTACCTTTCACAAATCCCATTTCGGTAATCCGTTTGCGGAAAGCGCCGTGTCCCAGCACTTTAACGATGACGGCTTCATCGCCTGTTTTTAAATCGGAAAGATATAAATTGTTGTTCATTTATTTGATTTTTAGCGGATTAAAATTCAATTCCGAAACGTAATATTCCTACCAAAGCATTCGGTAATTTTTTGCCCGTTCCGGCAGGATTGATAATGTATTGAATATCGGGGCGAAGGTACACATTTTCGTTTACTTGGAAGTGATAAATCAATTCAAAAACACTTTCGTTGCCGGCAGGATTGTTGCGAAAAATAGCGTGGTTAGCGGCAAATCCCAATAAATCATCGGGACGTTTTTCTAAAAACGGTTTGTAATTTAATCCTAAACCATAACATTGGTCGTGATTATTTAATTTTTTCGGACTGAATCCGATTTGTGTAAAAAGCGATAATCGATCGTTAATTTCTTGATCGGCAACGAGATAAAATCCGTAATTTTTTCCTGTTTCTTTTGAATTGTGAAAGTATCCACCTATTTTATAAGCGCCGCTCCTGTTTTTTATCCAACTTTTTTTGGCATGAAATTCCGAAACTGACAGAAAACCGTCTTCGGCATTCAATTGCCATTTCACATTGTAGGGATTTTGTTCGAAATCGCCGGGGTTACCATCGAAAATAACCGTTTGAAAGTGATAATCGCCGGTTATTTTCCAATGAACATTCACACCCAAACCGGTAAGTGGAAAAATTGGAACCGGAATATTATCCGAACAAACCGAGTGAATCCCGAAATAGCTGTTGTTGAACAATCCGCCGTTTTCACTGACCGCATAATCAGCGTTTAAATCCTGTAAACCAATAGTTAATCTCACTTTCCCGATGGTTTGTTTGTACCACAATTCGTATAGCGCCGTGTGATTTCCCGCGTCAATGTTCGATGCCGTTTGGAAATCGCCGATGAGCGTGGCAGTCGGTTCGTCGCCGTGTGTATTCATCCCGTTGATGAAAAATTCGCCGCCTTGCCACCAACCGGCTTTTTCGGTATCAAAATTCATCGTTAGATTGGCTTTGCCCAAAAAAGCCGAGCCGGTTTGGATGCCGCCGTGAAAATTTCCGGCAATATCGCCGGTGTATGAAGCGTTGAAGTTGAGCGCATTTTCTTTTTCCGATTGTGCGAAAATGAAATGAGGAAATAAAATTCCGATAAAAAATAAAATTTTTGTGTTGTTTAATATATTCATATCTTTCTTTTGCATTTCGGTCGCAAAATTAGACAAGAGTAACCGGTTGTGCAATCGCAAATAATAATGATTTTCCGGGTGTTTGATAACAATATGTAGTGAAGATCCAATTACAAAATGTCAGTATTCTTATTCTTCCTCGGATAATCAATATTATAATGCAGTCCCCTACTCTCTTTTCGCTCCATTGCTTGTTTGATGACCAAATAGCCGACATTCACAATATTGCGCAGTTCGCAAATGTCTTTTGATACGGTGGATTGGACAAACAAGTTTTCCGTTTCCTTGTAAATGATTTCCAAACGTTCAAACGCGCGCGCTAAACGGAGATTCGAGCGGACGATGCCCACGTAATTGCTCATAATTGAACCGACTTCCTTGGCGCTTTGTGTAATCAACACCATTTCTTCGGTCAAGGAAGTGCCTTTGTCGTTCCATTCGGGGATATTTTCTTGGAAATGATATTCTTTTAAATGCGTAAAAGAATGTTTGGCTGCTGCATCGGCATATACAATTGCTTCGATTAATGAATTGGAAGCCAAACGATTAGCTCCGTGTAATCCGGTACGCGAACATTCGCCGGCGGCATACAAGCGGTTGATCGTTGTGCGAGAATCTAAATCGACTACAATTCCGCCGCAAAGATAATGCGCTGCGGGCGCCACTGAAATATAGTTTTTGGTAATATCAATTCCTTCGCTCATACATTTTTCGTAAATGGTGGGATATTCCCGTTTCGTTTCTTCCGCATCTTTGTGTGTTACATCGAGATACACAAAATCGCTTCCGCCGGTTTTCATTTCGTTGTCGATGGCGCGTGCCACAATATCGCGAGGAGCCAACGAACCGCGTTCATCGTATTTCTGCATAAATTCTTTTCCTTCGCGCGTGCGCAACACGCCACCGTAACCGCGCATGGCTTCGGTAATCAGGAACGAAGGGCGTTCCATCGGATTATACAGCGCTGTCGGATGAAATTGCACAAATTCCATATCTTTGACCAATCCTTTGGCGCGGTAAACCATCGCGATGCCGTCGCCGGTCGCAACAATCGGATTGGTGGTGGTTTGATAAATATTGCCGATTCCGCCGGTGCAAATCATCGTAACTTTGGAAAGAAATGTATGAATTTCGTTCGTTCGTTCATTCAAAGCATACGCGCCGTAACATTCGATGTTGGGCGTATCTTTGGTTACTTTTTCTCCCAGATGATGTTGCGTAAGTATTTCTATTGCAAAGTGGTAGTCGAATACCGAGATGTTCTTGTGCCTTTTTATTGCATTGATTAAACTCTCCTGAATTTCCTGTCCGGTATTGTCTTTGTGGTGTAAAATGCGAAATTCGGAGTGTCCGCCTTCTTTGTGAAGGTCGAAATCGCCTTTTTTATTTTTATCGAAATCGACACCCCAGCGAATCAATTCTTCGATTTGTTGAGGCGCTTCACGAACTACTTTTTCTACCACTTTTCTATCACAAATTCCGTCGCCGGCAATCAAAGTATCTTGTACGTGTTTCTCAAAATCGTCCCATGGAAGCGTTACGGAAGCGATTCCGCCTTGTGCGTAAAACGTATTGGCTTCTTCCAACGAAGTTTTGGCCAGTAACGCTACCCTACCCTTGTCGGCCACTTTTAGAGCGAAACTCATTCCGGCAATTCCGGAACCGATGACGAGAAAATCAAATTTATGTACCATAGTTCAATATTAATTTCGGTACAAAGGTATATTTTTTTATTTTTGTGCAACGTTTTTATTGTTATTTTCATCTTATAAATGATGGATGTCAGAATGTCCGACCTTCAGGAGCTTATTGCCGGCTGTAAATGTCGCGATAATGTAGCCAGAAAAAAGTTGTATGAGTTATATGCTCCTGCGATGTTGGGTGTTTGTGTGCGTTATTTGGGAGATAAAGAAACCGCCCGGGATATACTACATGAGGGATTTATCAAGGTTTTTACTAAGATAGATAGTTTTTCCGGAGCGGGTTCTTTTGAAGGTTGGATGCGAAAAATTTTTGTTACTACGGCGCTCGAATATTTGCGTTCTGCCAAAATTTGGCAAATATCGGACTTGTCGGAAGCGGAAGAAATCCGCGATAATTTTTCCATCGGAGTGATCGAACGGCTTTCGGCCGAAGAGATTTTACAATGTATTAACGAATTGCCGGCCGGATTTAAAACCGTGTTCAATTTGTATGCTATCGAAGGTTATTCTCATGCCGAAATTGCCCGGATCTTGCATATTCAGGAAGCATCTTCCCGGTCGCAGTTTGCACGGGCGCGGCAGTTGTTGCAAACAAAAATCAGGGAGAAACAGAGTTAAATAAAAATGAAAAATATTAATAATATTCAAAAAGATCATTTTGACGAAATTATCAGGAACAAATTGACTGATTATTCGTTACCTGTAAAAGAAGATTCGTGGGACGAATTGGAAAGTCGTTTAATGATCAAAGAGCATCGTAAAAGGCCTGTTTTTTGGCCTTGGATTTCCGGAATATCGGTTGCCGCTTCAATTGCTTTGGTATGGTTTTTGTATCCACTCATTAAAAAAGTTATAAAAGATGAAAACAACACACAATTATCCTGTTATGAGGAGACAATTTCGGAGAGTGCATTTTCGGAGGCAATTGATCAATTTTCTTGCGCTCCAAGTAGGCGAAATCTATCGCTGGTTCAGCAAAAATCCTGTGCGGGAAATAACGCAAGAATTTCGGTTGCTCCCCGGTATGATTTGATTCCTTCTTCTATTGAACTGCTTGTAATAGAGCCTATTAAGATTTTAGATCCTCTCAAAAGGCGATTACGAACTGAAGAACCGATAGATCTTCCTCCTGTTGTTGATCCGGTTCCGGGAAAACATTCGAGTTTGGGTTTGCATTTTGGTTCCGGCGGTGTTTTATTGGCGCAAAATACTAATGTATCGCAAGCTTCACATCTTCGAATAGCGAAAATTTCACAAAATGCACCTTCTTTTTTGAAAAGCGAGATGCTTACGCCCGACGATTTTAACCGGAAGCTACATCGGCCTCCGGTTTCGTTTGGGTTAAGTGTCCGAAAAGATTTGACTCGTTTCTTGTCGATAGAGAGCGGACTTTCCTACACTTTTTTATCTTCGCATTTTGAAAACAAATTTCCTTTGCAGGAAGCCAATTTGGATTTGCATTATCTGGGCGTTCCGCTCAATTTGATTGCGAATATTTATGGGAATCGTTATACGAGATGGAATTTTTATTTTTCGGTAGGCGGAATGATTGAAAAAGGACTTTTTTCGCATTATGTCCAAACCGTGTATGATGAACCGTCGTTGGCGATAACCACCAAATCGGACGAGAGAATCAAAGGATTTCAATATTCTTTGCAGTCGGCTTTGGGGATTGATTTTATGATTGCAAAAGATTACAGTTTGTATCTCGAGCCGAAAATTATTTATTATCTGTCTAACAATCAGCCATTTAATGTGCGAACAGAGCACCCTTTCGTTTTGGGGATGAATCTGGGGATTCGTTATAATTGGTAAAATTTTTGAATCATGAAAAAGATTTTCTTTTCTTATTTCTTATTCTTTCTTTTTTCGTCGTGTTCGTTTGAATCTTCTCGAATTGTGCGTTATCAAGTGAATGAACCGGTAATCGTTTCTGCAAGCGAGTTTCGCAATTCGATTAAACGATCTGCGCCGCAAAAATTGACGACCATTGGTAAAATGTGTTTTTACGACGGTTATTTATATATTTCTAATCCGGAAAAAGGGATTCATGTGATTGATAATACTCATCCGGAAGCTCCTAAAATGCTTGCCTATATTGAAGTTTTGGGAAATTCCGATTTGTGTGTTTACAATGGACGATTGTATGCCAATGCGTGGGTTGATTTGGTTTGGTTTGATATTTCCAATCCGGCGGATCCGGTTTTGGAAGGTCGCTTGGCCGATGCTTTTCCTGCAGTTTTGCCGCCGGTTCCGAACGATTATCCCTGCGATTACGAATTGTATAGCATGGCACAACAATCGGGAAAAATTGTTGTGGGATGGAATTTACAGACACGTGAACGGCGGGAAACTTCTTCCTGGGGCGATTATCTTGACGATGCGACAACGGCGCCTACTTTTTCAGGAGGGAACGGTGTTTCCGGTTCGATGTCGCGCTTTGGGTTGGTAGATCATTATCTTTATGCTGTGATTCAGTCCGAAATGCGTGTTTTGGATTTGTCGAGTGAACAACCTGTTTTTCAATCGGATAATAAAATTTATATTTCTGATGTGGAAACGATTTTTCCATATAAAAATATTTTGTTTTTGGGAACACCTTACGGAATGTTGATTTATTCTTTGGAAAATCCGTTGAATCCGACTTTTGCATCGCAAATTTCACATTTATATGGTTGCGATCCGGTGGTAGTGGCCGATGATTTGGCGTATGTAACGATTCGTTCGGGAAATCGGTGTGGACAAACCAACAATGAATTGCTGGTGATAGATGTAAGTGATATTAAAAATCCGCATCAGTTAGCATCTTATTCGATGCACAATCCCAAAGGGCTTGGAATTGATCAAGGCTGTTTATTTCTTTGTGATGATGGCTTGAAAGTGTTTCGATTGACGGAACCTCAAACGTTTATGGCTAATGAAATCGCTCATTTTTCAGGAATGGATGGTTATGATGTAATTCCGTATAATTCGGTTTTGATGATGATTGCGGATGATGGCTTGTATCAATATGATTATTCTTCTTTGGATGTTTCATCCGGACGAAAGATACAATTATTGAGTGTAATTCCTATAAATAAATAGGGAGTAACGTGTCATTCCCGCAAAAGCGGGAATCTCCTGCAAGTCGTTAATTGATACAATCAAAGATTTACCATTAATGGTTTGCGGGAGATTGCGGGTCAAGCCCGCAATGACAGGTCTTTTTAAGGACAGCTCCTGTGATTATAACTAATTTAATACTTAATTATCGCTTCTACTTCGGTATCCGAATCAAATAATTCACGCCCTTTCAAATCTTCCAGTTCGATCAAAAAATTCACATAAATTTTTTTCGGATTAAATTTTCGGATAAGTTCTACTGCGGCTAACATGGTTCCGCCGGTAGCTAATAAATCATCATGGAGTACAACTATGTCGTTTTCGTTGATGGCATCGCGATGGATTTGAATTGTGTCGGTGCCGTATTCTTTCTCATAGCTGATTTCATAAGTTTCTGCGGGTAATTTTCCCGGTTTGCGAATCGGAACAAATCCCGCATTTAAATCACGGGCTAACATAGGCCCCATAATAAAACCTCGGGATTCGATACCCACTACTTTGGTTACTCCTTGGCTTTTGTACATTTCGAGCAAACCTTCGGATAATTCTTTCAAAATCTCCGGTTGGATAAACAAGGTTGTTACATCCTTGAACTCAATTCCCGGAATGGGGAAGTTTGAAATGTTGCGTACTGCGTTTTTTAATTTTTCTACATTCATATTTTTAATTTTTTAGAGATTGTTTTTGTTTTTTGTTCCACGTGGAACATTTTCGCTTCTGTTATTTTTGTTTTGTTCCACGTGGAACAAAATTTATCTCCCCATTAATACCAATAAAACATTTATATCATTCGGCGAAACGCCCGGAATGCGACTTGCTTGCGCAATAGTTTCGGGTTTGATTTTCGTCAGTTTTTGTTTTGCTTCGGTGGATAAAGATTGGAGTGAATTGTAATCAATGTTCGCATGAAGCTTTACGTTTTCCAGCCGGCTGATTTTTTCGGCGATGATTTTTTCACGTTCGATATATCCGGCGTATTTAATCTGAATTTCAACAGCTTCGATAATTTCTTCTTTTCTGTCAGTGATTTTATCTAATTGTGTATGAAATTCCGGGATGAAATCGGCGATTTTTTCGATTGTCAATTGGGGACGAAGAATTAAATCAATTAGTTTTACATTGTGGCGCAAAGGAGTTGTTCCTAATTGCTCCAATGTCGAATTAATATTTTTCGCTTTGATGGAATGATTTTTTGCAAAATCGATGATTTCATCGATGATTTCTCTTTTTTTTATTAATAACTGATGACGGTCGCTGTCGGCTAATCCCAATTGATGCGAACGTTCGGTGAGTCGCATGTCGGCGTCATCTTGTCGGAGAAGGATGCGGTATTCGGCGCGGGAGGTAAACATCCGGTAGGGTTCGTCCACGCCTTTGGTAACCAAATCGTCGATTAAAACGCCGATATAGGCTTCGTTTCTTCCTAAAACAAACGAATTTCCGCCGTGAACATTAATGTGGGCGTTGATGCCCGCCATTAATCCTTGTGCTCCGGCTTCTTCGTATCCGGTGGTGCCGTTGATTTGTCCGGCGAAAAACAAGTTTTTGATGCGCTTGGTTTCGAGTGACGGATGCAATTGTGTGGGCGGGAAGAAGTCGTATTCGATAGCGTATCCCGGCCGATAAATTCGGACGTTTTTGAATGCCGGAATTTGTTTCAACGCTGCCAATTGAATATTCAAGGGAAGTGAAGATGAAAATCCGTTTAAATAATATTCTTGCGTGTTTTCACCTTCCGGTTCTAAAAATAATTGATGTTGCGCTTTGTCGGCAAAAGTAACGATTTTTGTTTCGATGCTTGGACAATAACGAGGCCCGATACTCTTGATTTGTCCGTTGAAAAGGGGACTTTCCGACAATCCATTTCTTAGAATCGAATGACAGGCGTCGTTGGTATATAATGTCCAACAACTTAATTGTTTCAATGGGCGCGGAGTGAAATCCAAATATGAAAACTTGTGGAAATCCGATTCTCCTTTTTGTTCTTCCGTGAGTGAAAAATCTACACTTCGGCCGTCGATTCGCACGGGTGTTCCGGTTTTCATTCGATCCGTTTCAAAGCCAAAATCGACCAATTGATCGGTAATTTCGAATGATGCCGGCTCCGAAATGCGGCCACCCGAAAGTTGTGTTTTGCCGATATGTAAAAGTCCGTTGAGAAAAGTGCCGACCGTCAGGACAACGGCTTTGGCGTGGAACTCAACGCCCAAGGCTGTTTTTACACCGACAACGGCATCGTTTTGAATCAATAATTGCGTAACCGTATCTTGCCAAATTGCTAAATTGTCGATGGAATCGAGCGTTTCCCGCCATTTGTTGATAAATTGCATTCGATCGCTTTGTGCTCGCGGACTCCACATCGCCGGTCCTTTCGATCGGTTCAACATCCGGAATTGAATAGCCGTTTGATCGGTAATTCTTCCCATTTGTCCGCCCAAGGCATCGATTTCGCGAACAATCTGTCCTTTGGCAATTCCGCCTACTGCCGGATTGCAACTCATCTGACCGATTTTATTCATGTCCATCGTTATCAACAAGGTTTTGGAGCCCAGATTAGCGGCGGCAGCAGCGGCATCACAACCGGCGTGGCCTGCACCCACAACAATGATGTCGTAATTGAAAGTCATTTTTGAGCGGATGAGTTTAGAGTAAGCGAGTGGGGGAGAGCGAGCGCTTCATTTTCTTTTTGTCGCATGAGTTTTTCATCCTCTGGCGATTTGTCTTTAAAACCGCAAAGATGTAAAACGCCGTGAATTATTACGCGGTGCAATTCTTCGATGAAATCGGTATTATATTGTTCCGAATTGGATTTTACGGTGTCCAAAGAAATGAACAAATCGCCGGAAATTTTATCTTTTTCCGAATAATCGAAAGTGATGATGTCGGTATAGTAATCGTGTTTCAAATATTCCCGATTAATTCGGAGGATTTCTTCGTCGGAACAAAAAATGTATGCAATTTCCCCTACCCTTTTTTTGTATTGAAAAGCGACATTTTTTACCCAACTGCGAATGTCATTGCGTTGTAGTTTGGGTATTTTTGTGTCTATGTTATTGAATTGGATTGCCATTGAATTAAATTTCAACTGCAAATGTAATTAAAATTTTTCAAATGGCATGAATAAATAAGATCAGTCTTTATATTGTAAGTGTACCCAAAGGTCTCCATTGCTTTGATCTACTACAGCCAACCAAGCTGTTCGCTCACGTTCTCCAAAACTGTAATAATAATTTTGCTTGTTGTCGGTTGTGATGTTCGGGCTTTTTTTGAGTTTTGCAAAGACAGATAAATCAGGATTGGTGTCCGCGGGAATGAGTTTGAAAAAATTTCTTTCTAAATATCCAACCATTTCTACTTCTTCTGTATTAATTCTGAAATAGTTTGTTTTGCTATTTTCTTTTTCATCAAAAATGCAACTGCAATACTCTTCATCATGAAGTACAGCAGGAATGCTAACCGGCGCCCGGGTTTCTATATTATCAATATTCATATAGGTGCAACTTTTGCTGTTTATCATTGTATAGGTTAAACCATAAATTCCACTAAAAAATACGGTTCCTGTAATTACGATTGCAATAGAAACTATTAATGTTGTTTTCTGCCACGTTTTCATAATAGAATTATTTATTTGATAAATATAACGTATTTATAATGAAGATGTTGTTTTTTTAACCAATTCAAGAGCATTAAATTTACATAAACTTACACAATCTCCGCAAGCAGTACATTTATCGGGATATTTTACCACAATATATTTTCCGTTTTCATCGCTTACCAATTCCAATACGTTGTATTTGCACTTCCTCATGTTCGTCAGGCAACGTTTACATCCTGTACAATTTGCCGTAATAACTTTTACGGTCTTTTTTCGTCCGCGCAAATGCTTGTAAATTCCGCCGATAAACCAAAGTACAACTATCGCACCGGCAATATAAAATCCGACATTCATTCTGTTATTATTTTATGTTTGTTAATTATTTTTTAAACTCTCTATTGATAGAGACAAATGAGAATGAAAAATATTTTAAATCGGTGTAAAACAATTTAATCATTTGAATTTGCTTTCTGATGCATTTGGGGTGTTATCCGAGGATTGATTGAAACATTTCAACCAACAGATTGTGATGAAGGCGTCTCTCTTGTGGATTCGATACCCATTGTGACTTGTGCCGAAATACCATGATTCATATCATTGCTGTTTAACCTTTTTGTATTGATAATGCCCGATAATCGTAAACCGGAACAAACAATCTTCCAAAACTTGTCCGTGTCCGATGTTGTGTACAATTGAATACCGTTTGCCGTCGGCCGATTTTTTATTGACAATGATACCGATGTGCTTGATGCCTCCTCCCAGATTCCAACAAACAATGTCGCCCGGTTGATAGTCTTTGGCTTGCAATGTTATTTCTTTTACGATGCCGTGACGAGAGAAAAAAGTCATTAAATTGGGAACGCGCCGATGGTCGATATTGCGGTCTGTTGTTTTCATGCCCCATTTTTTCGGATATTTGCTGAAATGGGCTTTCATGTCTTCGTGGACTTCTTTTTGCAAATCGATACCCAATTTTCGGTAGGCTCGTATAATCACATCCGTACAAACGCCCTTGTTGGCAGGTACATCGCCGTTGGGATATGGAATCCGGAAATAGCTTGGGTCGTACTGCACTTTTTGCTTGGTTAATACCAAGGTGGAGTCGGCAAGCCGTTGGTAGAAATGATCTTGCCCGGCAACTGGAGAAAGGATTAGGGCAAGAAAAATAGCGGAGGATAATATTCTTTTCATTTAGTAGCTGATTATTACTTCTTTTGTTCTTTATTGTTGATAGCTTGTTGAATTTCAATTGGCATTTTTCTGTTGTCAAATCCACCGGGTATCTTGTCATGCACAAATTTTTTAAAAGATTCATAGCTTGCAACTTCTGCTTGATCCGGTTTCTTATCATAAAAATGATAAAATTGCCAAATTTCAAAACACGGGTTACTTTGTGCTACAAACCAACCATAGTATTCTGTATTTTTTGATTGACAATAAGACTTTAAATTTTCAATTTTGTTCCCTTCATTCCCTTTATCTGTATCTATCACAAACCAAATTTCATCTTCTTGTTTAGCAGAAAATATAAATTTTGGTTTATCTCCGTAAAAAAATAGTTCAGCATTTTCCTTTAATTTTTCAGGATCAGACTTCCCTTTTTCATTTGGGATTGGAATAATGTCAATGTTTGAAACAAAACCTTGGAAATATTTAAAGTAAGCTATTTCAGTTACTTCTCCTTCGCAAAAGATATAGATTTTTTTGACATCCTTGAAAGGTTCAAGTTTCTCATATATTTTATTTCGACTAAGGTAGCTCATATTATTCCCAATTTAAGTCTTTTAGATTTGATAAAAATGGGATATTGCTGTTTTCTTTATCAAGTTTAAATTTTAATTCATAGGCATCAGGAACTATCTTGCCTTCTTTAACCATCGCTTTTAATAAATCTATAGCCTTAATAAGGTTTGATTTGCCTGCACCATTAGCGCCATAGATAGCGCTAAATCGCAAAAAATCAAATCCTCCTGCATGAATTTTATGGTGTAAGACTCCGGTTTTTGTTTGGAAACAAATTAAATTCCGTCTCTTCTTTGAAATAAAAAATATTCTTTGCAACAAATAGAATTATCATAATAATTTTGTTTTTAACGTGAAAATATCACGCAAAAATAATTATTTATTTTTAATTTTGCACTAATTCTGCGAAATAAATAGAATATTTGTTGTGTTTTCACGTTTGTGGGTTTTTATAAAGTTGTTAGCATGCTAATAATTAAAAAACAAATAACAAACCAAAATCGCCGCCAAAACACCCACCAAATCTGCCAATAATGCACCCCCAATCGTATAGCGTGTATTTTTAATATTTACCGCCCCGAAATATACCGCCACCAAATAAAATGTAGTATCCGTAGAGCCTTGAAAAATACTTGCCAACCGCCCGGTGAATGAGTCGGCACCGTAGGTCTGCATCGCATCCAACATCATGCCGCGGGCGCCGCTGCCGCTCAACGGTTTCATGATGGCGGTGGGAAAAGCTTGCACCCAATCGGTAGGTAATCCGCAGAATGATACCAAAGTAGCTAATCCGTCAATTAAAAAGGTCATAGCTCCCGATGCGCGGAATACGGCAACTGCCACCAACATCGCAATCAAATACGGGATAATCATGACGGCGGTTTTGAAGCCTTCTTTGGCGCCTTCGATAAAAGTGTCATATACATTGATTTTTTTTCGTATTCCGGCAGCTATAAATGCGATGATGATTCCGAATAACAGCAAATTCGCAATTAACGAGGAATAGACCGAAACTTGCTCTTGGGGAAAATATTGCGTTGCCCAAACAATCAATCCGATCGCGGCTACGGCCGAACCGAAAAATCTCAACAACACTCTATCCGCTAAATTGATTTTTTGTTTGATGCAAACGAATAACAATCCGGCGAGAGTGGCAATTCCGGTCGCCAACAGCAATGGAATAAAAATATCGGCCGGATTGGCGGCTCCCATTTGTGCCCGGTACACCATGATCGTAACTGGAATAATCGTCAATCCCGAAGCATTCAAAACAATAAACATAATCATCGGGTTACTGGCGACGTCTTTCTTCGGATTGATGTCCTGCAATTGCTGCATCGCTTTCAATCCCAATGGCGTGGCCGCATTATCCAAATTGAGCATATTGGCGGCGATATTCATAAAAATGGAACCGGTGGCCGGGTGTCCTTTCGGAATATCAGGAAACAGGCGACAAAAAACAGGCGAACCGGCGCGCGCCAAAAAATCAACGACCCCTCCTTTTTCGCCGATTTTCATAAATCCGAGCCAAAGCGATAAAACGCCTGTCAGTCCGAGCGATATTTCAAACCCGTTTTTTGCGGCGGAAAATGTGGCGTTCATCATCTCCGAAAAGATGCCCACATCGCCCGTAATTAACAATTTGCACAATCCGACGACAAATGCGATGACAAGAAAAGCGATCCAAATATAATTTAAAATCATAAAAAGAGGATTATAAACCGCAAAAATAATATAATTTTGCAAATTAAAATAAATTTAAC
>BNWW01000017.1 GCA_025999115.1 Bacteroidia bacterium | reverse complement strand
CGAAGGTCTTTTTTTCTCATCCCGTAAGGATATTCCTCCCTTTTCCCTTTCTCCCTGTGGATGCTGAAATCCAATGGTATGGATGATATACCATCCCAATACAGCATGGTCAATACTTTGAATCCCAATACAGATTTCTGTGTAACGTGATCCCATACCCGACCGATAAACTCCATCTTCTTGCCTGTCTTCTCTATCGTAGTGTCATCGAATATCAGGTAACGGGGTTTATTACCACCGGTAGTGCTATTGGCGGAAGTTACGTTCATAAATCGACCGGCAATATGCCACAATATCATACGCCATCCTATTGTTTCCAGATTCTTTAACCGGTAAAAGACGTCTTTCTTCATGCTGACTTCCTTGCCAAAAAAACCTGACAAATAGGAATGTGCCGTCTTCTCCGAATGAACGACCATCAGTATCAATACCGCCAAAACGTCTTTAAAGCCATATCCGCGCACTTTGATGTTGTTGAACGCTGAAAAACTTTCTGCCAGCTTCAACGCTTTGAAGCCGCTTAAAACACTATTGCTGTCAACCCCATCGGGGGTATATGACGTTTGCAACTCTGAAATTTTTATATTACCTTTGTCCCGTAGCATATTTATTGATTTGGAAATTCTCTGCTAAGATAGTCATTTTTAATAACTTATTAGCTAAATATGCTACTTTTTTTTATCTATTTTTCGCCTTTTTATGGGCGTAGAACTTGGTGCGAAACATTAGTAAAAGAACAATATGAAAGGTTTTCTGAAAACAGGCATTGTATTAACGTTTATTCTGTTATTTTTCGGCTGCGAAGAGTGGTACAACACCTTGTTAGAGAAAGAAGAGCCGCCGGAAGAAGAGATAATCAGCGCCGCAGAAATTGAGCAGGCGTATCAGGAAATAAAACTGACAGCCGAATCAGCGCTCGCAGGCGACAATCCCACCGAAAGTCTGGAGGCTTTGGCCCAGTCGATCGGAGACAAGGAAGGTGTGGAAAGTGTCAATTACGACGAAAACAGCCTGACCGTGCGCTTTGCCGACGGCACAGGGCATTTTTGGATTTATACGCCTTACGCCGAAGCCGATTCTACCGCCGAAACCAACGAGAAAGTTGCACCGCCCCAAGCGGCACAATATCTGCCGGAAGCCGGAAACTCTGCCTCGCTTCGCGCTGTCGCCAATGCTAATGCGAAAAAGAAAATACTGATTGTAAATACGCAGTGGCGGGAAAATCGTTCTGAAAATACGACTGCCATAAATCGTATCACAAATCTGTTTGCCGCTTCATCTGAATGGGCGATTTATCAAGTGCCGCAAACAAACGGAAGCGGGCAATTTGTAGAACCGGATATTAATTTCTTCAAAACAGGGCTTTCGGGCTACGATGTTATCTTTTTGATTGCCTACGGACATAAGGAAGTCGTAAGTCAAGGATTGTCGGTAAAAGATTTCTTCTGGTTGCAGACAAGCCAAACCAAAACCTACACGGCTGTTGACAATAAAATAGAAATTATCACACAAGGTACAAACGGAAACAACACTTCCACTCACGAATATTACTATGTGTCCCAAAAGTTTATTGAAGAAAATTACAGCAGCGGATTTCCGAATACCTTGATTTATACTACCGCCGAATGTATGGGAATGATGAGTTGGGGAAGCCCCTATCACTTGACGGCAAAAGCATTTAAGGCGAAGGCGTTTGTCGGGTGGGACAAGTACAATCCTGCTGCCGTAACCAAAGGGGCTGATTTATTTGAAGCCCTTGGCGACCAATCATTGAAATCCGCCTTGTCGCAAATTGGATTTTCAGAAGACAATTCAAATACAATCAACGACAAAGAATCGTATGCTGCTTATTTTTCTTCCAATAGATCCGATAATATTATCCGCGTTTATACCAAAGATGCGGCAACAATTCCTTTTTGGGGTATTCCAAGCAAAATCGAAAGTCCCGATGTTTCTACCATTACCCCCACAGAGCAAGGAACCACGGTAGTGCTTCGCGGGAAAATAAACAGCAACGGCGGTGCAAGCATTACAGAAAAAGGCTTTTGGATAGGAACGTCGATAAATCCGCGCAACACAGGCGTTTTTGTAGAAAATACGACAAGCGGAAACGAATTTAGCAATACGCTGAGCAATGTAAATCCCGGAACGTATTACGTTCAGGCTTACGCGAAAAATAGCGCCGGCAAAGAGAAAACCGGTACACAAATGAGTTACACCGTTCAGAATACGGTTCCCGCCAATGATGCAAAAATAAAACTCACGCCCGAAAATGGTATAGATATAGTAGGCTCTATTGAAGTTAATACGTCGTATGAGGTGCGCTTTGTTATACTCAATACAGGTACAACGCCTCTGCGCCTTACTTCTTTTCAGTTGAGCAATACAACGGACTTTTCGGCAAGTGGCTACACGCTCAATCAGGATATTGCCCCGCAGGGTTATCAGTTTGTGTATGCGGTATTTACTCCAAAATCCGCAGGCAATAAAACCTGCAATATTACGGTAAAATCCAACGCTGTCAATGCACAGAGCATTGTTTATACTCTTACCGGAACAGGCGTAATAACCCCGCCAGCCGACGATGCAAAAATCGGCATTACACCTCCTAACGGTTTCGATTTTGGTGAAGTAACAGTAAATGGCAGCACTTCGGAACAAATATACATTGTAAATGCCGGAACTACGCCCTTACGCCTGACCAGTGTTACTTGGGACAACAAAACCGACTTTGCCGTTTCCGGTTACAGCACCACACAAGATATTCGCGGTATTAATGATGGACAGGATGTAATCATTACATTTAGTCCGAAATCGGCAGGCAGTAAAACCTGCAATATTAAAATAAAATCCAATGCGGTCAATGTTCCCGAAAAAACGTATACCGTTACAGGTACCGGAAAAGCAGCAGCCGTTTCAACCGCACCGACTGTTACAATATCTTCCAATGTCGGCGGTATTTCAACGAATGAAGCAACGGTTGCTGGCAGCGTTACTTCGGACGGCGGAGCAAACATTACAGGGCGCGGTATCTGTTACAGCAGCACTACAACAAATCCAACAACAAGCAGTTCTAAAGTAACGGCGTCCGGAACAACAGGCGCCTATACTTGCACTCTCACAGGATTGAGTGCAAACACTACCTATTATGCAAGAGCATACGCCACAAACAGCAAGGGCACAAGTTACAGTTCTTACATATCTTTTACAACAACTGCCGTTGTATCCAATCCGACATTTTCGCCCGCGCAGGGAACATACACCGCTTGTTCGGGCAGCAACAAAACCTGCAACGGACACAGTTTCTTGGCGGGAACAATCAAGGCAACGGTTATCGGTTACAGCACCTCGTCCAATATGCTTAATCTTCGCATAAAAAAATGCAGCGGTTCGTTCACAAATTCGGGTACGGCTTATGTCAATACAGGTTCTGCGTTTTCCTGTACAAATGCCATAGCAAGCATGTCATACGGAGCGGGCGTTTCCGATATTAATATTAATGTACCTCTGCAAAGCGGCACTACCACTTATTGGGTAACGGTGGCTTCGGCTACAACCGATTATTTTTATGCAAATGCAATAACAGTAACATATTGATTAAAATTAAAAAAAAGAATAACAATGAAAAAAACAGTTTTATCAGGCGTAATGTTTCTGTTTGGCTTATGCGTAGCGACAACAGCGCAAACCGACAAGTCGGAAAAATACCTCCGCCCCTCTGTTACCAATATTTATATCAACAGGGGCGAGGCATTATCAAAACCGCTCATTGAGCAGTTTGAAACCAACGGCATTTCGGACAAGTTCAACAACAACCGTGTTACGAAAAACGTGGTATCTATCCGCAAAGGCGAGCCGGTTTCGGAAACGAAACTTGCCGGCCTGCTGCAAGCGCAAATTACAAAGGAAATTGCAAAAATATGGTTTCCATTCGACAGCGATGAAGGCGAATATTCGCTTGACGTAGTCTTTGAGCGTGGAATTAACGCCGCCACTTATCAGGACGTGCAGACGGCGGGTGCAACCATGCGGCGCGAGGCGATGTTGCGCGATGCGGGACGGCTGCTTATTAACCGTTCCTACATTGTGGTGTACGATGTTTTCAACATTCGCCCCACAACGGCGCGGGCTGCCAAAGGCTACATTGCCAACTGCGACGTGTATCTCTATAAATTAGCGTGGAACAACGAATTGTATTACACGCTGTTTTCGGACGAAAACATTAAAAATCCTGATGCAATAAACCACCTCACTTTTCCTGTGGCGCACGTTGCCTCGCTTGTGGGTAAGAGCAGTTTGCGCAATGCCGAAGTCAGCGAGCCTGACAGTTGGAGCGACCAAACTATTCTGAACGATTTTGCAAAAATGTTGACACAAACCGCCGATATGTATTTGAGTCAGATAAATCCTGATTTTAAGGTTGGTACAACGCTTTATGCTATCTCGCCACTTCGGGCGCGAATTGGCACAAAAGAAGGCTTGTCGGTTGACCAGCGTTATTTTGTATATGAAAATGTACAGACAGAAGCAGGTTCGGTGGAACAAAAACGGCGCGGTGCAATTCGTGTGCGCAGAGTAGGCAACAATTGGGGCAAAGCCTCTGACAAGAGCGAAATGAGCCGTTTTTACCAAATTTCAGGCGGAAAACTTGATGCGGGAATGGAATTGAAACAAGCAACCGACCAAGGCATAGGGTTGTCGTTTTACGGCGGCACAGACATTAGCGCGCTACTCGAATTCAATATCGGTATGTGGGCAAGTAAGCACGGTTTGGGCAGTACCAATTTCCCCTATGGCACAAAGGTTTATGTAAAATATTCCATTCCGCTGCAAGCGATGATCACGCAAATAGAACACACAGACGGCACAACAGAAAAAATTCGCTCACTCGGTTTTCTTGGCGGCGGATTGTCGAAAGATTTGTGCTTTGCGCGTTGTCTGGCGCTTACGCCTTACGTTGGCTTTACGGGAATGTTGGCTTTTGAAAAACTGCAACCCGCTCTTACGTCAGTCAATAAATTGCGCTTTGGCGTTGAGGCAGGTACAAATTTGACCTTGGCGCTTTCGCCAAGTTTTTCGCTGATTGGAAACGTTAATTTCAACAGTGTAAAATATTCGTATTATTCACAAAGTTATTCCGCAGGATGTGGAATTAGAATACAGTTTTAAAAAATGAAATATCTGAAAATATCATTGGTTTTATTGGCGATTTTGCCTTTCGCGCTCAATGCACAGGACAGTTACACGCTCGACAGCGTTGCGGTGGCGGCTCAAAATATTGAAACGCAACATACACAGAACATTGCAGCGCAAGCCACAAAAAGCGGCGGCGGCAAAAAGTTTTTCCAAGCCGTGCGTACGCTTTTCGGTGTGGGCGTAGAGGGTATTTACTCTTACGAAAACGGCGATTACCAGTTTGATAAAATTCTGAATAAAGATTTGGAACTGACACAAAACGGACATTCCGTTTCGCACTCGTTTTCAAACATACCGGAACATTATCAGTTTAATGACGGAAATTTGAAAGTAAAACTGCATACGCCTGTTATAATACTGGAACAGACTTGGAATTTCAACTATTTTTCAAACGACCTCACAAAAGGCCGGAAGTACGAAAGTACGCACATCAACTCTTTGGGCTTAATGCGCTTGGGAATGTTCCTTGACGATGTAACCAAAACCCATAAATACAGCGGTATTGGTATGTTGGGCAGTTTGTTTTTGCCCGTTTGGGACAGACAAAAAATCCGTTCCGAAAACTACGACTTGGACTATTCGCGTACAGGTTGGTTTTATAGTCTGTTTGGACCCGTTAAGCAACACGAAGTAATCAGAAATGCCGTTTTTAAGAGTAATAATCAGGAATACAACAATGTTACCATAGACATCAACCGCAAAGGATGGGACTGGAATATGAGTCAATTTTTCGTGTTTTTCCGCGACATTTTGCTTTTTACATCGGAATTAGCAGTAAGTCGCGGCGGTAATTTCAACGATTTTGATGCCAAAGAAAGCAACAAACGTTTAACCAATTTTATTCCCATACCTATCATCAACAGCGTTGTAAAAGGAAATATGTCGGTAAAAGACGAGAACGGCAATTTGCTTTTTGACGGCTCTGCGAATAACAGTTTGGGCAGTTTTGTTGAATTGGGATTAAATTATCAAGGATATTTTGTATTTCCAAAAATTCACGGCGTTTTAGTTCCAAGCGCACAATGGATTTA
This sequence comes from Bacteroidia bacterium, assembly GCA_025999115.1. The sequence continues at coordinate 33,604 of BNWW01000017.1, read as the reverse complement.
TCCAATGAATTTTAATGTAGGAATAGGGTTTATGGTTTGTATTTAATGATAAAAGAGGAAAGAAATATGTACGGGAAAACATTGATAATAGTAGTCTTCGCCTTTTGTACTTTGCTCTTTGTTTCAAACACAAATGCACAGGACAGTTATACCCTCGACAGCGTAGGGGCGCGATTTATCACGCCCACAAATACAACCGCGTCCGACAAAACCACACAGCCTGCAAAACCTCAACGAAATTTCGGGCAGGTGTTGCACACCTTATTTGGCATTGGCATCACAGGCTCGTATTCCTACCAACGTGACGTTTATGGTTACGGTTATGCCGGCCAAGAACAGGATGTTCCCCGGTTTGCCATTGACAAAGGTACTTTTCAGGATGCTTTGGTAGCTATTGATTTTATGACGCCGATAATCAATTACAAGCACACTTTTTCGTTCAATTATTTTTCAAATGCGGATTTGGATAATGTTAAATATCAAAAAACGCACATCGACTTTTTGGGTTTACCGCGATTAGGACAATATTTCGATAAATATAAAAGCGGACATGATATGGCGGAACGGTTTACAAACTGGCTTAAATGGTTGCCCGTTTACGACAGACGGTTGGTGAAAACTACCAATTACACTTTTGACGAAATGCGGATTGGCGGAATTTATTACAATGCGATGTCTTATACGCGGACGAAGATACACCACGAAGGCGCATCTTACAAAATCAACGGAACGGCTTACAACGGTTTCATTGTTGATATGACTCACAATAAATATACGGTGCTTGATACGCGCGGTGTGACGGATATGCTTATTCTTGCGCTGTTCAACAACAAGCGGGCGGGAACAAATATAGAAATTCCCGAAACTTTAAGAAAGTTCCTTTTGCCTTACTATGGCAAATTTCCCAACTATTTTATCAATTTGTCATTTTTTTCCAATACCAATTTTACCATTAAGGACAAGAACGGAAAAACGGTTTACAGCGACAAGTCGGGCAGTTTCTATTTGGATTTAGATATGGGTATCAGTTACTCTTATCCTATCGTTATTCCCAAAGCACATTTGGTTATTATTCCCGATTTTATGTGGCAATTTTTTAATTTGTCGACGGGCGATACTATGCAACACCCTTATTTCTATGCAGGCGTAGGACTTCAGTATTACTTTTAACAAATTTATCAAGATGAAATTTAACAAGATGAAACATCAAAAATTACAGACCGTTTTATTTTTTATCATTTTACTGATATTTTGCGCTTGCGAAAATCCGAGTGCATTTTTCAAATTCGACGATGATTTGAGTCTTTTTCTAAGCAAAGACGTGATAGAAGTATATGAAAGTGACACTTCTACTGCAAAATATTACGAAATTACGCCATTAAAATCTATTTTGTTTGATGATTTCGACCATGCGCAAACTTCTTCGTGGCAAGCAACAGAGAACGAAAAGTTGAACATTCGCATAGAAAACGGTAATTTGCTTTATACGGCAAAAAACGGCTCTTGGAGTATGTGGAAATCGTTTGATTTGGAATCGTACAAAGACTTTCAGATAGAAATCAGGCTGAAATCCAATTCAACGGAAACAGATAAGTTGAGCGGGGTGTTATTTAATATTGACGCGGAAAACACACGTCCTTGCTATTATTTCAGTATGCTCAATCGCGCCCGAATTTATTCCGATATTTTTATCGGTTATGAATACAACGGCAGCAAAGATTTACACAAAGTAGCTGTAGATGCCGACAAACAGGATTTTCATCTTTATACCATTCGAAAAACAGGCGATAATATTTTATTTTTCCTCAACAGGCAATATAAATACACAGCCAAAATGGAATTGCTGCATAACTACGGATTGCTTGCCGGTGCAGGCGAAACGCTGACGGTGGATTATGTGAAAATAGACGATATGACACAAGGAATGCCCGAACCGGAAAAACCGGTGGATTTTTCGATAACGCTTGATTCTAAAACCTACAAATCGCTTAAAATTACAGCAAACCGCAGTAACGCCAATGGGAACGTGATTAATGAGCAGGGCTTTATTTACAGCGCAATCAACAGCAATCCCGATTGGATAGACGACCGTATGGATGGCGGAACAACAGGCACCAAATGGACAAAAACGCTTACGATGCTTTTGCCCGGCACCAAATATTATGTGCGGGCGTATGCTCTTTGCAACGGCAAAACATACGTGTCGTACAGCGATGTTTATGAATTTACAACTGATGCTTTGCCTAATCAGTCGGGCTTGCAGATAACGAAACTTGAATTTGCCAATTCAGATGGAGGCAATGTAATCAACGATTATGGTAATACTTTGTATTCTAATACAATGCGCTATTTACTTTTGAGAATCAACTACAATTCATTGAGTATCGCACCGCAAAATGTTACACTGTATGTTAAAATCGTAAAACCTGATGGAACGTTGGTTCGAGTAGCCAATGCACCTGAAGGATATTCAATTTCGCGAAGTTTTACAACCGAAGGCAATTATAGCGAAAATACCCAACAAAAACTGGATGGTTTAGGTAGCGGAACGCAAAGTAATTTCCCCGCAGGCACTTACAATGTTGAAATTTGGAGCAGCGCAGGCGAACAGTTGTTTCAAAAAAATTTAGTAATTCGTTAGGAATGAAAAATAAACAACATATAACAGATTCCTCATTCCGAATGCAGCGAAGTGGAATGAGGAATCTAAACTATATCTTAAAAAATTCACGTTACTTAAATAGCAAAAATAGAAAGAAATGAAACCAATCATTCTAAAATCAATTCTGCTCGTCAGCCTGTTGGTTGTGGCGGAAGGCGTGTGGGCGAAAAAGCCCTCAGTGCGCAATTATGAAGTAGAACCGGTTGCTGTTGGCTCAGTCGATACTTATTTGGTCAAAGTTTGGCTCTATACCAAAGAAAAAAAGTGGGACAAACTTTCGGCGCTGGCAAAAAACAACGCTGTGCATTGCATTATTTTTCGCGGCTTTGAGGCGAAAAACGGCGTTGAGCGTGTGCCTGCGCTTGCGTGGGAAAATCCGAATTTAGAGGCAACTCACAAAGATTTTTTCGATTCGTTCTTTGCCGACGACGGAAAAGTCCTTGAATTTGCCGATGTAGTCAGCGATGGTATTGCTGCCGAAAACAGGGTAAAACTATCATCCGGCGGCTACAAAATCGGCATTGAAGTTTCAGTACGGAAACGCGCCCTGAAAGATTATTTGGTGGCAGCGGGAATTTTAAGGTCAATGGATTCGGGATTTTAAAAAATTAAAAGTAGAACTATATGAAAAAATATCTTATTTTAACAGCAGTCTTTGTTCTTTTGTCTTTACTCTTTGTTCTATCCGGTTGTTCTTCCAAGAAGCAAATCACAGGCAATTTTTCGTACCGGACAGAATGTATGGGAACGGAACTTGATGGCTCTGCAACTGTCAAGGCGTGGGGTAACGGGCGCAACTATTTTGATGCCTGCGAACAAGCAAAGAAAAATGCCGTGCGCGATGTGCTTTTCAAAGGTATTATTGCAGGTAACGGCGAGTGCAACGCTCACCCGCTTGTGCCGCAGGTAAATGCGCAGGAACGATTTGAAACGTATTTCAACAAATTTTTCCGCGATGGAGGCGAATACAAAAATTTTGTTTCGCTGAAAGACGAGCGGATTGCGGACAAAATCAGCCGCCACAAAATCAACACGCCACAGGGACAAACGCACGGAATTGTGTTGCGTATTCTTCGCGCCGAACTCAAAGAAAAATTGATAAATGACGGAATAATTAAAAATTAAAAGAAAAAAATCAGATTTATATGAAAAAGTATTTTATTTCAACAGCAGTTTTCGCGCTTTGCACCTTGCTTTTTGTTCCCAAAGTAAATGCCCAAGCCACCAAACCGCGCCTGATGGTTGTTCCTGCCGACGACTGGTGTCAGCAAAACGGCTTTATGCGCGAGTTCGACAATCAGGGAATAACCGTTTATGTTCCCGATTATCGGGCGGTTTTTGTCAACAATTCGGATGTGAACAATGTGCTGGCAGCCATTGGCGAAGAATTTCGCAAGGAAAACTTTCCACTCGAACTGCTCGAAGAACATTTGAAGTCCATTGAGAGCAACGCCGCCGCCGATGCTGTTCGCACCAACCGTAAAACGGGCGCAGGCATTGCCGAAAGTCCCGAAGATGCCGTTTACCGCGCTGCCAACGTAGATATTGCCATTAAAATCTGGTGGAATATCGAAAAACGCGGCAAGGAAAAGCGCGTACAGTTCCGCATTGTTGGCGTTGATGCCGCTTCCAAAAAGCAGGTCGCCTCTATTACGCCAAGCGAAGGCAATCCGTCTGATGCTTCCAGTGTTTTCACGCTTTTGCAAGAAGCGGTGCAAAACTATATGCCTTCCTTTCAGCAAAGCGTGCAGCAGCATTTCAACACCATTCTTGCCGACGGACGCGAAATTTCGGTGCGGTTAAGTATGTGGGACGATGCTTTCGACAATGTTTTGCCCGATGGTTTGGACACCGAAATTGACGACGAACCGCTGCACCGCATTATCCGCAAATGGTTTGCCGACAACACCGTAAAAGGTCGTTTTTCGGTCAATTCCCGCACCGGCACGCAAATAGAATATGCGCAGGTGCGCATTAACCCTTACGATGACGACAACATAGCCCAAAACGCCGAAGACTGGGTATATGGCTTGACAAAACTGTTACGCAAATACAATATCAAATCAAAAACCACAGGTATCGGAACAGGAAAAGTGGTTATTACGCTTGGGGGAAATTAATTAAAAATATTCCATTTTTAAAAAAAATGGAATATCTGAACAAAAAATTATTTTGAAAATGAAAAATAGTCTTTTAACAATAACGCTCTTTGCGTTTTTATTCCCTCTTTGGGGATTAAGTGGCTTGCAAGCCCAAAACAAAGATGCAGACAACATTGCGCTTTCCATTTGGATTCCCGACAACATTGACGGACTGACCGCCGCCGCAAAGCAGAATTTGCAAAACAAACTGTTGCAGATTGCCACCAACAACGGTATTTCGTCTGTTGGCGATTCGCGTTTTGTGCTGACGGCTAACGTGATTGTTACCAACAAGCACATTTCGCCCGACATTCCCGCAAAGTTTGTTTATGAAATGGATGTTACGCTTTATATCGGCGATGGTTTCGACGGCAAAACGTTCTCGTCTGTTTCCACGACTATAAAAGGCATTGGCACAAACGAAACAAAGGCTTTCAACAATGCACTGAAAAATATCCGCGTAAATAATCCCGATTACAAAACATTGGTAGCGAACGGAAAAAACAGCATTATCAACTACTTCAACAGTCGTTGCGATGTATTTGTGAAAGAAATTCAAACGCTTGCCGAAACGCAGCAATACCGCCGTGCAATGGGTTTGATAGCCTCAATTCCAACGGAATGTACTGCTTGTTGGTCAAAAGTATTGGAAGCCGAAAAAGATTTGTTTTACAAACGTATTGATACGGAATGTAAAACATTGATTTTAACTGCTACAAACATTTGGAACGCCGGACAAGATTACGATTCGGCAGTTGAAAGCGGTTTTATTCTTTCGCAAATCAATCCGCAATCAGCCTGTGATGCCGATGCTGTTGCGTTATCGGACAAAATCTCTTTACGAATGAAAGAACTTAATCAGCGCGAATGGGATTTCCTCAACCGTGCTTACGACAAAGAAACCGAAACGCAGCAAACGCTTATTCGCGCCCTGCGCGACATTGGCGTTGCCTTTGGCGAAAATCAGCAGCCTGTTGATGTGATTTACAAAACGCTGTGGTAATTGTTCCTTTAACTACGTAGCGGAAATAACGGAAATATCCGGCGCAAGACAATAAATTACGGAGTGAAATTATCATATTCAGATAATTTCATGTAAATTTGCGGCCAATTGTAAAATAACAAACAATGGACGGACTAAAAGACATTATTTTAAACACGCATTCATGGACGGATTTATTGGATCGCCTGTTACGCGAAGCCATCAGTTTCGGCGCTAAATTGTTACTTTGCCTTGTGATTTACTGGGTGGGACGAAAACTCATTCGTTATCTCGACAAATTCACGGGTCGAATCATGAATAACAAAAAATTCGATCCTTCGGTCGCCTCTTTTTTCAGGAGTTTAATTAATATCATTCTCACAGCGGCTTTAATCATTTGTGTAATCAATATTTTAGGATTCCAGAGCAGTTCATTTGTCGCTTTGCTTGCGTCGATCGGTGTGGCTTTGGGTATGGCGATGAGCGGCACTTTGCAAAATTTTGCCGGCGGCGTGATGATTTTGCTTTTCCGCCCGTTTCGTGTGGGCGATTACATCGACGCGCAGGGACAAGGCGGTACCGTGAAAGAAATCCAGATTTTCAATACCGTCATTACCACATCCGATAATCGCACGATTTACCTTCCGAACGGCGGATTAAGTAACAATGTGATCGTGAATTACAACCGGCAACATCATCGCCGGATCGAATGGGTAATCGGCGTCGCTTACGGAACCGATTACAACCGCGCCAAAGCGATTCTTGCCGGTATTGTGGCAAACGAAAAACGCATTTTATCCGACCCGGCGCTCGAAATTGTCATTAAAACCCTGAATGAAAGTTCGGTGGACATTCAAATTCGCGCTTGGGTAAACCGGGCAGATTATTGGAATGTTTATTATCAAATCAACGAATTGATTTACACCGGATTCACGGAAAAAGGCATTGATATTCCGTTCCCGCAACTGACCGTACATTTAGCCGAAAAATGATTCATCCGTTTGAAAAATTTCGCTTTTGTCCGAAATGCGGGTCTGCACAATTTGTCGTTCACGATTTCAAATCCAAACACTGCGAGTCGTGCGGATTTGTGTACTATTTCAATACGGCGGCAGCGGTAGCGGCATTTATTATGGATGAACAAGGACGTTTATTAGTGGCCAAACGCGCTCATGAACCTGCTAAAGGCACATTCGACTTGCCCGGCGGTTTCGTCGATTTGCAAGAAACGGCCGAAGAAGCCATCTTGCGCGAAATCCGCGAAGAAACGGGATTGACGGTTTCCAATCTCCGTTATTTATTTTCATTACCTAATATTTATAGGTATTCCGATTTTGAAGTGCATACGCTTGATTTATTTTATGTTTGTCAAGCCGGCCTAACTTCTTCGTTGCGCGCCGCCGATGATGTATCGGCCTTATTTTTCCTTGCGAAAGAGGAAATTCGACCCGAAGCATTTGGTTTGGAAAGTATCCGGAAAGCAGTAACAGAATATTTTTAATAAAAGTTTTGTTATTCAAAAAATAATATCTACCTTTGCGACCGTTTCGCTTGAAAAAGGCCTGAAACGGTCGTTATTTGACAGATTTTCGCCTCTTTAGCTCAGTTGGCCAGAGCACGTGATTTGTAATCTCGGGGTCGTTGGTTCGAATCCGACAAGAGGCTCGGAATTAGAGTATAGTTATTAGAGTTTAGAGTGTAGTTTTCTAAGTTCTAAACTCTACACTCTAATAGCTAAAAACTTAAAAAGGGCAGTTACCAGAGTGGCCAAATGGGTCTGACTGTAACTCAGATAGCTTACGCTTACGGTGGTTCGAATCCATCACTGCCCACCCCCTCTGCCCCCTGAAGGGGGGAGTAAGTCTCCTTTAGGGGATTTAGGGGTGAAATTGCGGAAGTAGCTCAGTCGATAGAGCATTAGCCTTCCAAGCTGAGGGTCGCGGGTTTGAATCCCGTCTTCCGCTCTCAAATGTTGCCTGTGTAGCTCAGTGGTAGAGCACTTCCTTGGTAAGGAAGAGGTCCCGAGTTCAAATCTCGGCACCGGCTCAAATAAATAAAGAATTATTCATTAAATAAAGAACAATTAAGTTATGGCAAAAGAAAAGTTTAACCGGTCGAAACCCCACGTTAACATCGGTACAATCGGTCACGTTGACCACGGTAAAACTACCTTGACCGCTGCTATTACTACGGTATTGGCAAAAAAGGGTCTTTCTGAAGTGAAATCGTTTGATCAAATCGACAACGCTCCGGAAGAAAAAGAACGCGGTATTACAATCAACACTGCTCACGTAGAGTACGAAACAGAAGCGCGCCACTATGCGCACGTAGACTGTCCGGGTCACGCCGACTATGTGAAAAACATGGTAACAGGTGCTGCTCAAATGGACGGCGCTATCATCGTGGTAGCTGCTACCGATGGTCCGATGCCTCAAACTCGCGAACACATCTTGTTGGCTCGTCAGGTAAACGTGCCGAAATTGGTTGTTTTCATGAATAAAGTAGACATCGTGGACGACCCCGAAATGTTGGAATTGGTAGAAATGGAAATGCGCGAATTGCTTTCGTTCTACGAATTTGACGGCGATAACACTCCGGTTATTCAAGGTTCGGCTTTGGGTGGATTGAACGGAATCGTTCAATGGGAAGACAAAATCATGGAATTGATGGATGCTGTTGACAGCTGGATTCCGTTGCCTCCGCGCGATGTAGATAAACCGTTCTTGATGCCGGTTGAAGACGTATTCTCAATCACAGGTCGTGGAACTGTTGCTACCGGTCGTATCGAAACGGGTATCATCAAAACAGGCGAAGAAGTTCAAATCATCGGTTTGGGTTCTGAAGGTAAAAAATCAGTGGTTACCGGAGTTGAAATGTTCCGCAAGATTTTGGACGAAGGTCAAGCCGGCGATAACGTAGGTTTGTTGCTCCGTGGTATCGACAAAGACGAAGTAAAACGCGGTATGGTTATTACCCACCCGGGAAAAGTAAAACCCTATACCAAATTCAAAGCTTCGGTTTATGTATTGAAAAAAGAAGAAGGTGGTCGTCATACGCCGTTCCATAACAAATATCGTCCGCAATTCTACATCCGTACTTTGGACGTTACCGGCGAAATCACGCTTCCCGAAGGTACCGAAATGGTAATGCCGGGCGACAACTTGGAAATTACCGTAGAATTGATCTACCCGGTAGCTTGCTCCGAAGGTTTGCGTTTCGCTATCCGTGAAGGCGGTCGTACTGTTGGTTCGGGTCAGATTACGGAAATCATTGAATGATAATTATAAATTATGAGTTATGAATTATGAGTTGAAAAAAACTCATAATTCATAATTTATAACTCATAATTAAAACACACGGGTTTAGCTCAGTTGGTAGAGCGACGGTCTCCAAAACCGTAGGTCGAGAGTTCGAGCCTTTCAACCCGTGCTAATAAATAAAAACAAAAATGAATAAGATTATTTCCTATTTTAAGGAATCTTATAGCGAACTTGTACATAAGGTTTCTTGGCCTACTCGTCAAGAATTGTCAAATAGTACCGTAGTTGTGATGGTGGCTTCCCTTATCATGGCGGTGGTAGTATTTGCGATCGACTATAGTTTTGAATTTCTGATTTCGAACTTTTACAAACTTCTCATTGGATAGGCAATGGCTGAACTTGAAAAGAAATTCTATGTTCTGCGCTCTGTAGCCGGCAAAGAGAACAAAGTAAAAGGTTACCTTGAAGCGGAAATCAAAAACAATAACTTGCAAGAGTATATCACGCAAGTTATTATTCCTACCGAAAAGATCATTCAAAATCGAAACGGAAAAAAAGTGCATAAAGAACGTGCATTTCTTCCGGGTTACATTATTATTGAAGCGATTTTGGTGGGAGAAGTCGTACATTTCTTGAAAAATATCAATTACATTATCGGTTTTCTCGGAGGAAATGAACCGGTACCATTGCGCCCGTCTGAAGTCAGCCGGATTTTAGGAAAAGCGGATGAGTTACAGGAACAAACCGAAGAATTTGAAATCGATTATGTGGTTGGAGAAACCGTCAAAATTAATAACGGACCATTTACCGGCTTCCACGGCGAGATCGAAGAGATTTATCCCGACAAGAAAAAACTCAAGGTCATGGTCAAGATTTTCGGACGGAAGAGTCCCCTCGAATTGGGGTATTTACAAGTTGAAAAAGAATAATCCCTTGGGTTACGCTAACAGATTATTCGTAAAGAGTTAAATAATTAAATTAAAAAACAATGGCAAAAGAGATTGCTGGACAGCTAAAATTACAGATTAAAGGAGGAGCAGCAAACCCTTCTCCCCCTGTCGGCCCTGCATTGGGTTCCAAGGGTATTAACATAATGGAGTTTTGCAAGCAATTCAATGCCAGAACCCAAGACAAGGCAGGTAAAGTATTGCCGGTGGTAATTACTTACTATGTTGATAAGTCGTTTGATTTTATTGTTAAAAATCCGCCTGTAGCCATCCAATTATTGGAAGTTACCAAATTGAAAAGCGGATCCGCAGAGTCCAATCGTAAGAAAGTGGGCGAAGTTACCTGGGATCAGGTAAAAACGATTGCGGAAGATAAAGTAAACGATTTAAACTGTTTCTCTGTTGAAGCTGCAATGAAAATGGTGGCGGGAACAGCCAGAAGTATGGGTATTACGGTAAAAGGGACATTCCCTGCAAACAATTAAACTTCAATTAAAGTATGAGTAAACTTACAAAAAATCAAAAGTTGGCTTTAAGCAAAGTTGAAGCGGGGAAAAATTACACCTTAAAAGAAGCATCTGCGTTGGTCAAAGAAGTTACGACGACCAAATTTGATGCTTCGGTGGACATTGATGTCCGCTTGGGTGTGGATCCTCGTAAAGCCAATCAGATGGTAAGAGGCGTGGTATCATTGCCTCACGGAACAGGTAAGCAAATCAGGGTTCTTGCGTTGGTTACCCCCGATCAAGAAGCGGCCGCTCAAGCAGCGGGAGCCGATTTTGTCGGATTGGATGAGTATATTGAAAAAATCAAAGGCGGATGGACGGATATCGACGTGATTATCACGCAACCGGCTATCATGGGTAAACTCGGTGCTTTAGGTCGCGTGTTAGGTCCTCGCGGATTGATGCCGAATCCCAAAAGCGGTACGGTTACAAATGATGTGGCAACAGCCGTAAAAGAAGTGAAACAAGGTAAAATCGACTTCAAAGTGGATAAAGCCGGTATCGTTCACACTTCAATCGGTAAGGTGTCTTTCTCGGCCGAACAAATCCGTGATAATGCCAAAGAATTTGTCAATACATTGCTCAAATTGAAACCGAGTGCAGCAAAAGGAACATACATCAAAAGTGTTTATCTTTCAAGTACCATGAGTCCGGGTATTAAAATCGATCCTAAATCAGTAGATGAAATTTAAAAAATTTGAATGATGAGAAAGGAAGATAAATCAACCGTTGTAAAACAACTTGTTGCTACAGTAGGAGAATACACTAATTTTTATTTGACGGACATTGCTACTTTAAATGCAGCAACTACGAGCAATTTAAGAAGAGAGTGTAACAAACAGGATATTAAATTGGTGGTTGTAAAAAACACCCTTTTTAAGAAAGCCCTTGAAGAAGTAAGCGGAGATTTTTCCGCATTGGATCCGGCATTGAAAGGCAATACGGCCGTTATGTTTTCGAACAACGCCAATAGCCCCGCCAAATTGATTAAGACGTTTTCAAAAACAGGTATTCCGAGTTTGAAAGCGGCTTATGTACAGGAAGGATTCTATGTAGGCGCGGAAAATCTCGACTTGTTAGTATCGATCAAGAGTAAGAACGAACTTATCGGTGATGTTATTGCCTTGTTGCAATCGCCCGCTAAGAATGTTATTTCGGCTCTTCAATCGGGTGGACAAACGATTCATGGAGTGTTAAAGACGCTCTCGGAGAGAGCATAATGGCTTTAAAGCCCATAAGGGCTTTAAGGTTTAATTAAAAATTAAACAATACAAACAATTAAAAATTTATAAAAAAATGGCAGATTTAAAAGCTTTTGCTGAACAATTAGTAAACTTAACGGTAAAGGAAGTAAACGAACTTGCTGAAATTCTGAAATCAGAATATGGTATCGAACCTGCTGCGGCCGCTGTTGCTGTTGCTGCTGGTCCTGCAGCTGCTGCTGAAGCCGTTGAAGAAAAAACAGCTTTCGATGTGATTTTGAAAGGCGCAGGCGCTAACAAATTGGCTATCGTTAAATTAGTGAAAGAATTAACGGGTCTTGGCTTGAAAGAAGCAAAAGACATCGTTGACAGCGCACCCGCACCTTTGAAAGAAGGTATCGCGAAAGACGAAGCCGAAGCATTGAAAAAATCGTTAGAAGAAGCAGGAGCAGAAGTTGAACTTAAATAACGGTTGCTCCAACAAAATCTTTGGTTAAGAACTTTCGAGGGAAAGTTCTTAGCCTTTTTGTGTATAATCTTTATAATTAAGTTCCTAATTCGCAATCAATGTCTTCTCAACTAATTAATAATCAGAGAGTTAATTTTGCCTCTATCAAAAATCCGTTTGAATATCCGGATTTTTTAGAAGTGCAAATCAAGTCGTTTCAAGACTTTTTACAATTAGATACGCCTCCCGAAAAACGTAAAAACGAAGGGCTGTATAAAGTATTTACGGAAAATTTCCCTATTGCGGATACCCGTAATAACTTCGTACTCGAATTTTTAGACTACTATATCGATCCGCCTCGCTATACCATTGAAGAATGTATCGAGCGCGGTTTGACGTATAGTGTTCCCTTAAAAGCGAAGTTGAAGTTGTATTGTACCGATCCCGATCACGAAGATTTCGATACGGTTATTCAAGATGTGTATCTGGGACCTATTCCTTATATGACGGAAAAGGGAACTTTTGTGATCAACGGCGCCGAGCGTGTGGTTGTATCGCAATTGCACCGTTCACCGGGTGTGTTCTTTGGACAAAGCGTACACTCCAACGGTACCAAGTTGTATTCGGCGCGAATCATTCCGTTTAAAGGTTCGTGGATCGAATTTGCCACCGATATAAACAACGTGATGTATGCTTATATCGACCGCAAAAAGAAATTGCCTGTAACAACGCTTTTGCGGGCTATCGGCTTCGAAAGCGATAAGGATATATTGGAAATCTTCAATTTGGCCGAAGAAGTCAAGGTCAATAAAACCAATTTGAACAAGTCGATCGGCCGTAAATTGGCTGCGCGCGTGTTGAAAACCTGGGTGGAAGATTTCGTAGACGAAGATACCGGTGAAGTGGTTTCTATCGAACGAAACGAAGTATTTATCGATCGTGAAGTGGTATTAGAAGCCCATCATATTGAAGAAATTCTCGAATCGGGTGCACAAACCATTTTGTTGCATCGCGAAGATCAGAATTTGTCGGATTTTGCAATTATTTACAATACCTTGCAAAAAGACCCCAGCAATTCCGAACGCGATGCTGTGGTATATATTTACCGTCAATTGCGTAACGCCGATCCGGCCGATGATGCCAGTGCGCGGGAAGTCATTCAAAACTTGTTCTTCTCTGAAAAACGCTATGATTTGGGCGAAGTAGGCCGTTACCGTATCAATAAAAAATTGAATTTAACGACTTCGATTGATGTGAAGGTTCTGACGAAAGAAGACATCATCGAAATTATTAAATATCTGATCGAATTGATCAACTCGAAAGCCAATGTGGATGACATCGACCACTTGAGCAACCGTCGCGTGCGTACCGTTGGCGAACAATTGTACAATCAATTTGGAATCGGTTTGGCTCGTATGGCCCGCACGATTCGCGAACGTATGAACGTCCGTGATAATGAAGTCTTTACGCCAATCGATTTGATTAATGCGAAAACGGTTTCGTCCGTAGTAAATACTTTCTTCGGAACGAATGCCTTGTCGCAATTTATGGATCAAACGAATCCGTTGGCGGAAATCACGCACAAACGTCGTATGTCGGCATTAGGCCCCGGCGGTTTGTCGCGCGAAAGAGCCGGGTTCGAGGTGCGCGACGTGCATTATACGCACTATGGCCGTTTGTGTCCGATTGAAACACCGGAAGGTCCGAACATCGGTTTGATTTCGTCGCTTTGTGTATATGCGAAAATCAATAATCTCGGATTTATCGAAACACCGTATCGGAAAGTGGCGGATTCCAAAGTGGATTTGTCGCCCGAAGGCATTGTTTATTTGACGGCGGAAGAGGAAGAATCCAAAATTATCGGACAAGGAAACGCTCCGTTGAACGACGACGGAACTTTCATTCGCAGTCGCGTAAAATCGCGTCAAGATGCGGATTATCCGGTAGTTGGCCACGAAGAAGTGGAATTGATGGACGTTTCGCCTACACAAATCGCTTCCATTGCCGCTTCGTTGATTCCGTTCTTGGAACACGACGACGCCAACCGTGCTTTGATGGGATCGAACATGATGCGGCAGGCTGTACCTTTGTTGCGTCCCGAAGCTCCGATTGTGGGAACCGGAATCGAAAAACAATTGATTCGCGATTCACGCACACAAATTACCGCCGAAGGTTCGGGTGAAGTGGTCTTCGTAGATGCCACTCGCATTGATATTCAATATGACCGCACTTCCGACGAAGAATTTGTAAGTTTCGAATCGGCTGTGAAATCCTATTCGTTGCCGAAATTCAAAAAAACGAACCAAAATACCACCATCGACCTTCGTCCGATTATCAACAAAGGCGATCGTGTGGCAAAAGGCCAAATATTAACCGAAGGCTATTCGACCGAAAACGGCGAATTGGCTATCGGTAAAAACCTGAAAGTGGCATTCATGCCTTGGAAAGGTTACAACTTTGAAGATGCTATTGTAATTAGCGAACGGGTGGTGCGTGAAGATATTTTCACTTCCATTCACGTGGATGAATACATCTTGGAAGTGCGCGAAACCAAACGCGGTGTGGAAGAACTGACCAACGATATTCCCAATGTAAGCGAAGAAGCTACCAAAGATTTGGACGAAAACGGAATCATCCGTATCGGCGCTCGCGTAGAACCGGGCGATATTTTGATTGGTAAAATCACTCCGAAAGGCGAATCCGATCCTTCTCCCGAAGAAAAATTGCTTCGCGCTATTTTCGGCGAAAAAGCCGGTGACGTGAAAGACGCTTCTTTGAAGGCTTCTCCTTCGTTGCGTGGAGTTATTATCGGACGGAATTTATTCTCGAAAGCCGTTAAAAAGAACAAATCGCGATTGAGCAACAAAGCTCGTTTGCCGCAATTGGACGACGAATTTGATGAAAAAATAGCGAAATTAAAAGTTGTTTTGATTCAAAAATTGATGTCTTTGACCGAAGGAAAAACTTCGCAGGGCGTGAAAGATTTCATGAATGTGGATGTGATTCCGAAAGGTACTAAATTCACGGCTACCGAATTGAATAAAATCGATTATTTGACCGTTCAAGTATCTAAATGGACAACCGATCCGGTTAAAAATGAGATGATTCGCGACGTGGTTGTTAATTATCTGAAAAAATACAAAGAATACGATGCCGAACTGCGCCGTCAAAAATTCGATTTTACGATTGGCGACGAACTGCCTACCGGAATCGTTCAAATGGCAAAAGTCTATATCGCTAAAAAACGGAAATTGCAAGTCGGAGATAAAATGGCCGGCCGCCACGGTAACAAAGGGATTGTTTCCCGAATTGTGCGTGATGAAGATATGCCGTTCTTGGCCGATGGAACCATCGTTGATATTGTGTTGAATCCCTTGGGTGTGCCTTCCCGTATGAACCTCGGTCAGATTTTTGAAACCGTTCTCGGCTGGTCCGGAAGAAATTTGGGAGTGAAATTCGCTACCCCTATTTTCGACGGCGCCTCTTTGGACGATCTGAACGCATGGACAGACAAAGCCGGTGTTCCCCGCTACGGAAAAACCTATCTCTACGACGGATTTACCGGAGATCGTTTCGACCAACCGGCCACTGTGGGTGTAATTTATATGTTGAAACTCGGCCACATGGTGGATGACAAAATGCACGCACGTTCGATTGGACCGTACTCGTTGATTACGCAACAACCTTTGGGTGGTAAAGCGCAATTCGGAGGTCAGCGTTTCGGAGAAATGGAAGTTTGGGCGCTCGAAGCATTCGGAGCATCCTACATCCTGCAAGAAGTTTTGACCATTAAATCCGACGACGTAGTAGGCCGTGCAAAAGCCTACGAAGCCATCGTGAAAGGCGATCCGATGCCGATACCGGGCGTTCCCGAATCGTTGAACGTGTTGCTTCACGAAATGCGTGGTTTGGGACTTAGTGTTACATTAGATTAATTATGAGTTATGAATTGTGAATTATGAGTTGGCAAAACGCATAATTTCATAATTTGTAATTCAAAACTCATAACTCATAACTTATAATTCATAATTACAATTATGGCTTTCAGAAAAGAAAATAAAACAAAGAGTTTTACTAAAATAACCATCGGATTGGCCTCTCCCGATGATATTCTGTCGCAATCGAGCGGAGAAGTGCTGAAACCCGAAACCATCAATTACCGTACTTACAAACCCGAACGCGACGGTTTATTCTGCGAACGCATTTTCGGTCCGGTAAAAGATTACGAATGTCATTGCGGAAAATACAAACGTATCCGTTACAAAGGTATCGTTTGCGACCGTTGCGGGGTGGAAGTTACCGAGAAAAAAGTGCGTCGCGAACGTATGGGACATATCCATTTGGTGGTTCCGGTGGCGCATATCTGGTATTTCCGCTCGTTGCCCAACAAAATAGGTTATCTTTTGGGATTGCCGACCAAAAAATTGGATGCGATTATTTATTACGAACGCTATGTGGTTATCCAACCGGGTGTTGTAACTGATCGTCCGGTTTACGATTTGCTTTCGGAAGAAGAATATTTGGAAATTATCGATAATCTTCCCGCCGGAAATCAACAATTAGACGATACCGACCCGAATAAATTCATTGCCAAAATGGGCGCCGAAGCAATTTACGATTTGTTGGTGCGTTTGGATTTGGATACGCTTTCGTATGATTTGCGCCACAAAGCCAGCACCGATAATTCGCAACAACGGAAAAACGAAGCGTTGAAACGTTTGCAGGTTATCGAATCGTTCCGCGCATCGAAAGGCAAAAATCAACCCGAATGGATGATTGTGAAAGTGGTGCCGGTTATTCCGCCCGAATTGCGTCCGTTGGTGCCGTTGGATGGCGGTCGTTTTGCGACTTCCGACTTGAACGATTTGTACCGCCGTGTGATTATCCGCAACAACCGTTTGAAACGATTAATCGATATTAAAGCGCCGGAAGTAATTCTCCGTAACGAAAAACGTATGTTGCAGGAAGCGGTCGATTCATTGTTCGACAACTCCCGCAAATCAAGCGCCGTAAAAACCGATGCTAACCGTCCGTTGAAATCCTTGTCCGACAGTTTGAAAGGGAAACAAGGACGTTTCCGTCAAAATTTGTTGGGTAAACGTGTCGATTATTCCGCCCGTTCGGTTATCGTAGTGGGTCCCGAATTAAAAATGCACGAATGCGGTATTCCAAAAGGAATGGCTGCCGAATTATATAAACCGTTCATTATTCGTAAATTACTCGATCGCGGTATTGTGAAAACCGTAAAATCGGCGAAGAAAATCGTTGACCGGAAAGAACCGGTGGTTTGGGATATTTTGGAACACGTAATGAAAGGGCATCCGGTATTGTTGAACCGCGCCCCGACCTTGCACCGTTTGGGTATCCAAGCTTTCCAACCGAAAATGATTGAAGGAAAGGCGATCCAATTGCATCCGCTTTCGTGTACGGCGTTCAATGCCGACTTCGACGGCGACCAAATGGCTGTGCATCTTCCGCTTGGAAATGAAGCGATTTTGGAAGCGCAAATGTTGATGTTGGCTTCGCACAATATTTTGAATCCGGCCAATGGCGCGCCGATTACCGTGCCTTCACAAGACATGGTGTTGGGATTGTTCTACATTACCAAACTGCGTAAAGGAGCCAAAGGCGAAGGTCTGAAATTTTATGGTCCCGAAGAAGCCGTTATCGCGTATAATGAAGGAAAAGTGGATATTCACGCTCCGGTGCAAGTAATTGTAGATGATATAGATGGCGAAGGAAATTTCATTAAGCACAGCATTGAAACTTCGGTGGGTCGTGTGATGGTCAATGAATTTACGCCGAAAGAAGTGGGTTACATCAACGAAATCCTGTCAAAAAAATCTTTGCGCGATATTATCGGTAAGGTTATCAAGATTTGTGGAGTAGCTCGTACCGCTCAATTCTTGGACGACATCAAGAATCTCGGTTACATTATGGCCTTCAAGGGCGGCTTGTCGTTCAATCTGGAAGATATTATCATTCCGAAAGAAAAAGAAAAATTGGTACAGGAAGGCTACGACGAAGTGGAACAAATCCTTGCCAACTACAATATGGGTTTGATTACCTACAACGAACGTTATAATCAGATTATTGATACTTGGACTCACGTCAATTCACGTTTATCTGATATTTTGATGAAACAGTTAAGTTCTGATAATCAAGGATTTAACTCGGTTTACATGATGTTGGATTCCGGCGCCCGCGGTTCGAAAGAACAGATTCGCCAGCTTTCCGGTATGCGTGGTTTGATGGCGAAACCTCAAAAGAGTGGGGCGGAAGGCGGTCAGATCATTGAAAACCCGATTTTGTCGAATTTCAAGGAAGGTTTGTCGGTGTTGGAATACTTCATTTCTACTCACGGTGCACGTAAAGGTTTGGCCGATACGGCTTTGAAAACGGCCGATGCCGGTTACCTGACACGTCGTTTGGTTGATGTTTCGCACGACGTGATTATCAACGAAGAAGACTGCGGTACTTTGCGCGGTCTGGAAGCTACCGAGTTGAAAAATAACGAAGATGTGGTAGCTTCGCTCTACGAACGCATTTTGGGTCGCGTTTCGGTTCACACCATCCAACATCCGATTACGGGTGAAATTTTAGTGCGCGAAGGCGAAGAAATCACCGAAGATATTGCAAAAGCCATCGAAGATTCTCCAATTGAACGAGTGGAAATCCGCTCGGTATTGACTTGCGAATCGAAGAAAGGCGTTTGCGCCAAATGTTACGGCCGCAACTTGGCCACCAACCGGATGGTTCAAAAAGGGGAGGCTGTGGGCGTGATTGCCGCACAATCTATCGGTGAACCGGGAACGCAGTTGACATTGCGTACATTCCACGTCGGAGGGGTTGCCGCCAATATTGCTACCGAAAACAATATCGTATCGAAATACGACGGTATCTTGGAAATCGACGAGTTGCGTACCGTTGAAGCGACCGACGAAACCGGAACCGTGAATCAAATCGTGGTAAGCCGTCAGTCGGAATTGCGGATTGTGGACCCGAATACAAAAATCAGTTTGGCTACACACAACGTTCCTTACGCAGCAAAATTGTTCTTCAAAAGCGGCGATGTGCTGAAAAAAGGCGATGTAGTGTTGGAATGGGACCCGTTCAATGCCGTTATCGTATCGGAAGTTGGCGGTAAACTCGAATTTGAAAGCGTAATTGAAAACGTTACTTATAAAAACGAGTACGATGAACAAACCGGTTTGAAAGAAAAGATTATTGTTGAATCACGTGATAAAACGAAAGTTCCGGCAGCTCATATTGTGGATGCTAGCGGTACGATTTTGCGTACCTACAACTTACCGTTGAGCGCTCACGTGATAAAAGAAGAAGGCGATATAGTCAAATTGGGAGAAGTTTTGGTTAAAATGCCTCGCGCCGTTGGTAAAACGGGCGACATCACGGGAGGTCTTCCGCGTGTAACCGAGTTGTTTGAAGCGCGTAACCCGTCGAATCCGGCGGTAGTTACCGAAATCGACGGCGAAATTTCGTTCGGAAAAATCAAACGCGGTAACCGGGAAGTAATTGTAACCTCACGTACAGGCGAATATAAAACCTATCTGATTCCGTTGTCGAAGCAAATTTTGGTACAGGAAAACGACTACGTTCGCGCCGGTACGCCGCTGTCGGACGGAGCCATTACGCCTTCCGATATTTTGGCCATCAAAGGGCCTACAGCCGTTCAGGAATACATTGTGAATGAAGTACAAGACGTTTACCGTTTGCAAGGGGTAAAAATCAATGACAAACATTTTGAAGTAATCGTTCGTCAAATGATGCGTAAAGTCGAAATTGTGGAACCGGGTGATACCCTCTTTTTGGAACAACAATTGGCTGATAAACATGACGTTATGGAAGAAAACGACCGCATTTGGGGTAAAAAAGTGGTCATTGAGTCCGGCGATTCGCCCAATTTGAAACCGGGGCAAATCGTAACGGCGCGTAAACTGCGCGATGAAAATTCGGCTTTGAAACGCCGCGATATGAAATTGATTGAAACGCGCGACGCCATTCCCGCAACCGCCAATCAGGTGTTGCAAGGAATTACCCGCGCTGCTTTGCAGACGACCAGTTTTATGTCGGCCGCTTCGTTCCAAGAAACCACAAAAGTGTTGAACGAAGCTGCTATCAGAGCGAAAGTCGATCGTTTGGAAGGAATGAAAGAAAACGTGATTTGCGGACATTTGATACCTGCCGGTACCGGTTTGAAAGAATACGACAAAATTATTGTTGGAAATAAAGAAGATTTCGAACGGGCGCAAGCATCTCAAAATCGTCGCAATTTGAAAGCGTTAATGGAAGATTAATCACTATAATAAGTAAGTAATTTATGAAACCCACATTATTTGTTTTGGCTGCTGGAATGGGTAGTCGTTATGGCGGATTGAAACAATTGGACGGATTAGGTCCCAACGGAGAAACCATCATGGATTATTCGATTTTCGATGCTGTGAGAGGTGGCTTTGGAAAAGTAGTTTTTGTGATTCGCAAGGATTTTGAACAGGATTTTCGCGAAAAAATCCTGAAAAAATACGAAAATGTCATTCCGACGGAATTGGTATTTCAAGGATTGGACGCTTTGCCCGCCGGATTTACCGTTCCTGCCGAGCGCACGAAACCTTGGGGAACCAATCACGCCGTGATGATGGGCGAAGGTGTCATTCGCGAACCGTTTGCCGTAATCAATGCCGACGATTTTTACGGACGGGAAAGTTTTCAAGTATTGGCCGACTTTTTGCAATCAATTGAAGATAAGCAAGATACTTATTCGATGATTGGGTATCGAGTAGGCAACACTTTATCGGAAAGCGGTTCGGTGGCTCGTGGCGTTTGCATAACCGACGAAAATGGTTATTTGACTTCGGTGGTAGAACGCACCTATATTATTCGCGATACCGATGGACAAATCAAATACAAAGACGAAAACGACCGTTTGGTTCCTATCGCCGAAAATGCACCGGTTTCGATGAATATGTGGGGTTTCACACCCGAATATTTCGATTATTCGAATCAATTGTTTGTTGATTTCCTGAAAGAAAATCAAGCGAATTTGAAAGCCGAATTTTTCATTCCGTTGGTGGTTAATCATCTGATTGTGAATGGAAAAGCCAAAGTGAAAGTTTTGGATACACCGTCAAAATGGTTTGGCGTAACGTATGCCGAAGACCGTCCGGCGGTGGTAGCAAAAATTCAAGAATTGCTGGACAAAGGCGAATATCCGGCGAAATTGTTTTAAGTTGGTATTCAAAATGTAAAAAAGCCGGAGAAGAACCCTTTTTTCCCGGCTTTCATCTTTTTTCTTTTTATAACGTTCTTTTATCTGTAATATATAACAGAATAGTTACAAAAAAGTTTATAAAACACACGAATAAATTTAGTTTGCCAGAAAATTATTTCATGGACGAATTATTTCCTTTGGTCGATCCGACCGGAAAAGTAATCGGAAAAGCCACACGAAGTGAGTGTCATAGCGGAAGTAAACTGTTGCATCCGGTTATTCATCTGCACATTTTTAATACGAAAGGCGAATTGTTGTTACAAAAACGTTCGGCGCATAAAGATATTCAGCCCGGGAAATGGGATACTTCGGTAGGTGGTCATGTCGATTTTGGCGAAACCGTCGAAGAAGCTTTGAAACGCGAAGTAGCAGAAGAATTGGGCGTTCACAATTTTATACCCGAATTTATTCGTTCATACGTTTTTGAATCGGAAATTGAAAAAGAGTTAGTTTATTCTTACAGAGCGATTTACGAAGGCAATTTTTGTTTCGATCCCGTCGAAATCGATGCCGTTGAATTTTGGCCGGTAGAACGGATTCGTCAAAACCTTGGTCAATCGATTTTTACACCGAATTTTGAAGACGAATTTCGTTTTTTATTCCAATAATCACAAAAAATAAAAATTATTCACTACTTTTGTCAAAATTGTCTTTTTATGGAACGCATATTTTCATTTTTAAAATCCGTAGCGACCAAGTTGAAGTTGAATAAATACAGTATTACCGTTATCATTTTTGTGGTTTTATTTGTGTGCGCCGGAGAAAGCCGTTTGGATAAACGTGTCGGTTATGATTTGAAAATCAATGAATTGGAAAATAGAATCGATGAAAGTCGTTTGCATCAAGCGGAAAGTCAACGCCAATTAGACGCTTTGCACAGCGATAATGAAACACTGGAAAAATTGGCTCGCGAACAATACCGGATGCTCAAATCCCACGAAGAATTGTTTCTCATCAAATAACTAACCATGAATTGGCCTGTAAAAACGTATTTATTTTATTTTTTCGGCATTTTGCTGATGGTTTCGGCTGTGCTTTATCTAACCGAATGGACGATCGTGCCTTATCTGTATGCGGCGGCAAGCGTAGGATTGGCCGTCCTTTTTTTGATAACCCCTTATAAAGGCAATAATTTGCGCTTGAAACGGTTGAATATTCAGCAAGCCATTGCGGCGTTGATGTTTCCGGTTTCGGCTTGGCTGATGTACAGCAGACAAAACGAATGGATCGTTTGCCTGTTGGTTGCATCACTCCTGCTTACTTATGTGGTTTTTATTCGCGATTACGAAGAAAAGAAAAATAAACCGGATGGAACGGATAACGAGCCTGCAAAATAACCGCATCAAAAACATTCAAAAATTGGGAATCAAAGCGCGTGAACGTAAATCGCAAGGTTTATTTTTGATCGAAGGCGCCCGTGAAATCAGTCTGGCCATTGCCGGAAAATATTCATTCGATTCGGTGTACCTTTGTTCCGAACTGTTTGCTGCGACCGATTATCCTGAAGTGCTGCAATCGTTTCCGCAAAATCTGATTTATGAAGTGAGCGAAGCCGTTTTCCAAAAAATCGCTTATCGCGAAAGTTCCGACGGTATTTTGGCTTTGGCAAAACCGAAAAATCATTCCCTATCCGATTTACAATTGCCTGAAAATCCGTTGGTTATTGTGTTGGAAGCGGTGGAAAAACCCGGAAATCTCGGCGCCATTTTGCGAACGGCCGATGCCGCTCATGCCGATGCCGTTGTGGTTTGTGATGCGCTGACCGATATGTACAATTCCAACGTAATTCGTTCGAGTGTCGGGTGCATTTTTACAGTTCCGGTAGCCATAGGAACGAATGAAAGTGTTTTCAATTTCCTGAAAACCAAAAATATTCGGACATTTGCGGCTGAACTCACAGCTGCTCAATGGTACCACGAAACCGATTTTACTTCTCCCTCTGCCATTGTAATGGGAACGGAAGCCGGCGGATTAACTGATTTCTGGTTAAAAAATGCCGGTCAACGCATTAAAATCCCGATGCGCGGCGTCATCGATTCCCTCAATGTTTCGGTTTCAACCGCTATTCTGACGTTTGAGGCGATGCGGCAACGGAGATTTCAATGAGTACCCACGAACTGAATTCACGTTACCATCTTCTAAAAAGATTATGCCTGATATATCCATTTTTATTCTGTTTTAATACCCTGTTTGTTCAAAAATATTTTTCGACTCTCTTTAATGGGGTATTCGCTTTAAATTGTTAAAAGTCAAATTGTTAAAGACTCCTGACACAGCGAACATGGCAGGGATCTGTCTTATAGGCGTAGTTGTAGCTCCCATTAGCGAAATAGACGTTCCAAGCGAGCGCACCATCAACGCTCCGTACTAGTCCAATAGGAGTTCGGATAGAACCAGTAAGTATCCTTATTGGAATACAAATTACTTAATTCAGCAATATTGGGCAAACGCCAGTTGCTGCCCAAAGCATTACAAGTTGTTTGAGCCTGTTCCCAAGAGTAAGAGGAAATAGCTTCGAGGGCGCTCAGTTCCAAATCGCCCGTTGAAGAAAATCCGAAATCTGTAAATTGAGTCGTAGATATCTTACCAGAGTTACTTCCATTTAGTGTTGAAGTCGATGGCCCGGCATAAGCGCCTCCGATAATTGTATAATTAGAGAGATTTACATTTACCTGGCAAGTAGCTGTTTTACTGCCATTATCAGTTTTTACAGTAATGGTAGCAGTACCATTGTTAACAGGAGCTACTACGCCACTACTTGAAACAGTTGCAACACTTTCATCGCTTGAATTCCAAGTTACATTTCTATTGACAGCTTCTGCGGGAGCGATTATGGGTATCAATATTTGAGTGGTAGTAGTGGTAAAGTTCAAGGTTGTAGGATTTACCGTTACACCGGTTACAGCACCGTCGGTATTACCGGTCAGTAAACGCCATTTACCATTATTCCAAATATAAATCCCTGCAATCAAACCGCCGGAACCATCGGAAAAGACTACCATACCATCAGCAGCAACGCCCGGAACAGGCTGCCACACATCTACGTTAGTTAATTTCACATTCGGCAGTAACAAACCCTGTTCATTGGGGTTGGTTACATCCAAAACAGCTCCCAAATGGGGATTCTCGTCGGAACCGATATGCACCTATGCGTTTACACTCATTATTCCCAACAAAAGCAGGAACAAACTCATTTGAAACATCTTTTTCATTGTTCTAAAAATTTAATTTGTTTATAAAAAATTAAACTTAAAAAATCTTCCAGACCCTCGTGAGGGTCACATATTGGGGATATATCCCCCACATCCGAAGGATGTACATATTATTAGCCGTGGGTAAGCCAATCCGCAGGATTGTGCGCAACCCACGGAAACGATACCGCCCCCGACAACTTTTTTCAAAAGTTTTTTATGAAACCTTTTATAAAGACAGATATGACCTCTGTATATATCATGCGCATTTTTTAGCTTTGCAGACAATTATCATGTAACCGTACAGAACAAAAAACGATGAAGATTTATTCAATATAATTTAATCTTTTTTGGGGAAATTTTAATTAAATATCAAAGTGCGATTAACGATTTTCAGGAGATGTCGCGCTACGCGATCAACATGACGCCGCCCAATATTGTGTCCGTGGCACACTTAAGGTTTGCCCTGATTGCCGGCTAAATAAAATTCCACCAATTTGCTATAAGGTTAGAATTTGAAAATTTCATCCAACGGTTTATCCTTACAAGCATTAGGTGCATGAATCCGCAAAAGATAAGTTAATGTAGGTGCAATTTCCGTCACTTTTACCGTGCGGGCAACGTGTTTTTGAGGAATATTTTCGCCGAAAAAGAAGAGTGGCGCTAAAACAATTTTTTCCCGTAAAGGTACCGGTTGTGTCGAATTTTCGTTTGCGATTATCCATCCCGGCTGCAATTCGATAAAAATATCGCCGCCACGTTTTTGATTCGCTTCTTTTAATGTAACGTCTTGTATTCCACTGAATTGGACAACAAAATCAGCCGATTTCCGGACTAAATCATTCCATGCAACCGCTTTTTCTTCCGCTAATTTTTTATTGAGGAAAATTTGCCGGTCGAAATAGCCGTTTACCCAATTGCCTTGCCCGTAAATTGCCATGAGGTACATATTTAAGAGCGAAGTGCAGCGAGTGGGATAAAATTCACCGAAAGGTTTGATGTTGTTCGCCGGCGTTTTTATGGCATCGTAGTAACCGGTTGAAGTTAAGATGATTAAAACGTGTTTTAATCCGATTTTCCGGTCAATCATATCAATTAATTTTTCGATTTCCTTATCCAGACAGTGATAAATATCCTGAATTTCGGCGCTGTATTCGGTTGGTTGGCTGCTGTAAGGATAATTGCCGGCATAATAAGTCAGCGATAAAAAGTCGGGACAAGTGTTCCGTGTAAATCCGGCTTTTTCAAAAATTTTTCCGGCCAAAAGTGTAATTTCGGAATTGATTAAGGCCGTTTTTTTGATTTTTTTATAGCGGTCGTTGTCGTTTTTTGTGAAAAGATACGAAAATGGCGCTGTGCGTTCGGTATAAGGAAATCCGGTGTACAACGGATAGGATTGATTCCATTGCCGTTCGGGATAGTTTCCGATGGCTTCGGTCGTGTTGAAGCGGTCGATATAATCGGGTATATCTTTGTAATAGGTGGTGGTTGCCCATTTTCCGTTGAAATCGTCCAACCAGAAAGCCGCGTTGGCGTATCGACCGGCGGAAAAGAGCGCGGCGACAGCATTCGGGGCGATGGAAAAGACCTTGCTTTGTCCTTTGGATGCGATTTTTAATTCATCGCCGACGGTCGAGGCTTGCAAGACCAAAGGCGAAACGTGCTCGGTGGTGTAATTGCCCATGAAATTGTCGTCTTTTATGATACTAACTTCTTTATTATTCGTGAAATCGAATTGTTTATCGCCGGTAATTCCGTGATGAAACGGGTCTGTTCCTGTGTAAATGCTTGCGATAGCAGACGATTCGCTTAAATTGGGAAAATCGAAATTGACCGAAGAATAATATAAACCCTCGCGCATCAAGCGTTTAAAACCTTTTTCACCGAAAGTATGACCGAAATATTGTAAATAATCGCCTCGCAATTGGTCAATCGTGATGCTGATGATCAATTTAGGCGTTTCAACGGCGTGTTGCGCGTGTAATCCGTTGATTGAAAGGACAAAAAATAAAAGGACAAGTATTTTTTTTATTCGATTCATTCTGTTTTTTGAAAATTGAACGGCAAATATAGTTGAAATATTTTAAACTGCTTTGGTTAGCGGGAAATACTTTCGCTTAAAATCCGGTAAATTTGTTGCATTTTCGCATCATCCGCCAATAAATCCAACTGTTTATTCATTACATTGGTATCGTTCCGAACAGCCGGCCCGGTTTGCGCCTCTTTGGGGTGTAACGTTTTGATTTTCAAAGCTGTTTCTTCAATCAAGGGAATCAAATAATTCCACGGTAAATCCTGTTTTTCCAAAATTTGAGCGGAAAGTGTGTAGAGATGATTGGTAAAATTGCAGGCGAAAACGGCCGCCAAATGCAACTGTTTTCGTTTTTCGGAAGATAAAGGAACTACCGTACCGGATAATTGGGAGGCGATTTCGGACAATATTTTTTCATCTTCCGGAAAATGTGTTTCAATAAATAGAGGAATATTGTCGAACGTGATTTTCCGGTTTTTACTGAACGTTTGCAAGGGGTATAAAACACCGTATCTATCTGTATATCCGGAGAATACATCTATCGAAATACTGCCAGCGGTATGAATCCAAAGTCCGTGATTTTTAGAAATTTGCCGGATAATATCTTCCAAAACGGAATCTTTTACGGAAAAAAGATACACATCGGCATTGGGAATAATCTCCGCAATTTCTTCGGTATAAGCTGTTTGTAATTTTTCGCCCAAGTTTTGAGCCGAAGCCAATGTTCGACTGTAAACTTGGGCGATTGAAAAGCCTTTTTCTTTCAACGCGCAACCCAAATGCGTGGCTACGTTGCCGGCGCCGATCAGAACAATATTCATTCGTATTTTCCGATGTGCAGTTTTTCCCACTGCAATTTGTCTTCACTGTGCGGTTTGCTTTCTTTGGCTTTACGGCCGATGCTGATGATACAGCCGACGGCCAGATGCGCCGGAATATTCAGTAAATCGCGGACAAATTCTTCAGAATCCAATCCCGAAGCGGTTTGCCGTCCGCGGATTTGCACCCAACAGCTACCCAAACCCAAATCTTCGGCTTGTAATTGAATGAAAGAGGCGGCGATGGAAGCATCTTCCAAATGCGCTTCGCTTTGTGTGGGATCGGTCAAAACGACGACGGCCAAGGCACAATTTTCAACAAAAACGGCACCTGTGGGTTTTGAGAGTGATAATTGTTTTAACATTTCTTTGTCTTCGACCAAAACAAATTCCCACGAACGACTGTTTTTGGAGCTGGGCGACATTAAGGCGGCGCGCATGATTTGTTCTACTTCGGCCGGCGATAAAACTTCGCCGGTATATTGTCGCACGCTACGGCGACGGGTGGCTAATTCTGTGAAATGGCTCATTTGTTTATGAATTAAAATTAAGAATGCAAAACCAACCCCACCGTATCCAAAGCAATCATCAACTCCTCATCCGTAGGAATAACCACCACTTTTGTTTTCGATTCCGGCGCACTGATTACCACCTCTTCGCCCCGGATGCGATTCGCTTCTTTATCCAAGACAATGCCCATAAATTCAAGTCCTTGGCAGACTTTTTCGCGCGTTCCGGTTTGATTTTCGCCTACACCGCCGGTAAACACAATAATATCTGCGCCACCCAAAGCCGCCGCATACGAACCGATGTATTTTTTGATGCGGTAATCATACATTTTCAAAGCTAAAATCGCTTTTTCATTGCCCGTGTGAATGGCTGCTTCAATTTCACGCATATCCGACGAAACGCCCGAAATGCCTGCCACGCCGCTGTCTTTGTTTACCAATTTCGATAAACTTTGCGCATCCAGATTTTCTTTTTCCATTACGAAAGTCAGTACGCCGGCATCTACATCGCCGCTACGTGTTCCCATCATCAGCCCTTCTACGGGGGTCATACCCATCGAAGTATCCTGCACTTTGCCGTCGCGGATGGCGGCAATCGAGGCGCCGTTACCGATATGGCAAGTGATAATACGTTGATTTTCAAACGGAACACCCAAAAATTCGCAGGCGCGTTTCGATACATAACGGTGGCTTGTGCCGTGAAATCCGTATCGGCGCACAGCGTATTTTTCGTACAAAGAATAGGGTAGGGCGTACATATAGGCATAATCGGGCATTGTTTGATGGAATGCCGTGTCGAAAACGCTTACTTGCGGCGTGTTTGGCATCAGTTTCTGTACGGCTTCGATTCCACTTAAATTGGCAGGATTATGCAGAGGCGCTAAATCAATACATTCTTTGATTTGAGCGAAGACTTCGTCGTTGATAATCACGCTGGCATTGAATTTTTCACCGCCATGAACCACGCGATGTCCTACCGCATCAATTTCGGAAAGCGCTGAAATACAGCCATATTCTTTACTTTGAATTGTTTCCAAAATAAATTCGATTCCGGTTTGGTGTTCTTGGACATCTTTTTGCAAGATTACTTTTTCGCCGTTCGGCGATGTAAATTTCAAGAATGAACCGGCTAATCCGATTTTTTCGATTCCGCCTTGCGCCAAAACATCGTTGTTGTTCATATTCAACAACTTATATTTGATAGACGAACTTCCGCAATTTAATACTAATATTTTCATGTGTTTAATATTTCATTTTTAATTCTTCATTCTATTAATCGCTTGATTGGCGCAAATCGCCACCATATTATAAATGTCTTCGGCCGAACAGCCGCGCGAAAGGTCGTTAACCGGAGCAGCCATTCCCTGCAAAATAGGACCGATGGCTTCGGCATTGCCCAAACGTTGTACCAATTTGTAGGCGATATTTCCACATTCCAGATTCGGAAAAACCAATACATTCGCTTTTCCGGCAACCGGACTGCCCTGCGCTTTGAGATGGGCGACCGAATCGACCAAAGCGGCATCCGATTGTAATTCGCCGTCGATGAGCAAACCGGGAGCCATGGATTGCGCCAAACGCGTAGCTTCAATCACTTTTTCGGTTTGTTCGGTGTGGGCGCTGCCTTTGGTCGAAAAGCTTAACATTGCTATGCGCGGTTCCACTCCCACAAGATGACGGGTGGTATGAGCCGTTGCAATGGCGATTTCGGCCAATTCTTTGGCGGTCGGATTCGGCATCACAGCGCAATCGGCAAATACCAACAAACCTTCGTGGCCATACGTTTTATCTTGAACAAACATCAAAAATGCTCCGGAAACAACGCTGATGCCCGGTGCGGTTTTAATAATTTGGAGGGCGGGACGCAGAACATCGCCGGTGGTATTGATTGCGCCGGCAATTTCGCCGTCGGCATCGCCGGCTTTAATCATCAAGCAGCCCAAATACAAGGGATTTTCTACCAATTTTCGGGCTTCTTCAATTGTCATGCCTTTGTTTTTCCGCAAATCGGCGAGCAATTGTGCATATTCTTCTTTTTTCGGATGATTTTTCGGATCAATCATAATGGCCCGGTCGACGACCGATAATTTATATTCGACGGCCAATCGTTTGATTTCGTCCGGATTACCTAATAAAATAACGGTAGCCACTTCGTCGGCAATGAGACGATTGGCGGCGCGTAAAGTCCGTTCTTCCGTACCTTCGGGAAGCACAATGCGTTGATTGTTCGCTTTCGCGCGATTGATAATACCTTGCATTAAATTCATTACAGTAGAATTTTTATATTTTTGCCGCAAAGGTATGAAAAAATTGCAATATCAAGATTACAAAATAAGATATTTTTTTTAAAGTAAGGATAGCAGTTTTTGTATTTCAATATTACACAAACAACTTATCTATCGTTTCTTTATAGTGTTCGATAATAATATTTCGTTTGATCTTCAAAGTCTGCGAAAGAAAATTATCGGGTGTCCACTCATCGGCTATCAAACGGAAGTTGCGAATTTGCTCGTAATCGCCGAAATGCGTATTGTATTTTTGTACTTCTTCTTTAAATAATTTGCGAACATCTTTATTATCAATGGCTTCGTTCAGCGATTTTATTTGAATGCCCTGTTCGTTGCACCAGATTTTCAAGTTTTCAAATTCGGGGACAATCAGAGCTGCGGCGTATTTTTGGTTTTCGCCTAATACAATAATATTGGAAATGTACGGCGATTCGCTGAATTTGGCCTCCACGATTTCGGGATTCACGTATTTTCCGAAAGATGTTTTAAACAGGTTTTTGAGCCGTCCGGTAACCATCACCAGGCCTTCGGGCGTAAATTTGCCCAAATCGCCGGTATGGAACCAACCGTCTTGGTCGATGACTTGCGCCGTGAGTTCGGGATCTTTGTAGTAGCCCATCATCACGTTGTGGCCGCGGCATACGATTTCGTTTTCGTCCGAGATTTTCACTTCTACGCCCGGCAGAGGCACTCCCACCGTTCCGGCGCGGCGTTGATGATAACCGCGGCGGCTGACGGCGATGACAGGCGACGTTTCCGTGAGTCCGTAACCTTCAAAAACGGGCATTCCGATGGCCGAGAAAAAGGCGGCCACTTGCGACCGGATGGCGCTTCCGCCCGAAACCACGATATCGAAATTGCCACCCAGAGCGGCGCGCCATTTCGAATAAATCAGTTTGTCAGCTATTTTGTGTTTGATATTTTCAATCACGTTGCGATCTTCGATTTTGAATTTATTCGCTTCATTGAAAGCCCAATAGTAAATCTGTTTTTGCGGAAATTTCAATTTTTTACCGGTAAGATACAATTTGTCGTAAATCCGGTCCAACAAACGCGGCACGCATGACATCATCGTAGGGTTGATTTCTTTGATGTTTTCGGCTATCGTTCCCAAGTTTTCGGCGTAATAGACCGACATTCCGAGGTATTGATAGAGGTAAACCAACATCCGCTCGTAAGCATGGCACAGCGGCAAAAAACTGAGTGCGCGTTTGCTCCATTTGGCGGGAATTTCTTCCAAATT
Source organism: Bacteroidia bacterium (assembly GCA_025999115.1). Next base: position 2,089 of record BNWW01000017.1, on the reverse strand, counting down.
ATAGAGTTGGTTCACGATATTGGCATGCGACATCATCACGCCTTTTTGTTTGCCGGTAGTACCGGAAGTGTAAACGATGCTGGCCAAATCATTATCCGAAATTTCGGCTTTTATTTTGTCAAGTTTTTGTCTATCAATGTTTTGTCGTCCAATTTCTTCGAGTTTTTCCAAAGTAGGGTAAGGTGTTCCTAAATCGCCGATGATGTATATTTCGGTCAGCGTTTTCACATTCGGAAGAATTTTTTCGATCCGCTTGTAAATTATTTTGCTGTCGAAAACAATCATTTTCATTTCGGCATGATTCAAAATATGCTCGTAATCTTCCTGACTGATAGTGGAATAGATAGGAACCGACACTGCGCCGATTTGCATCACGGCGAAATCGAGCATATTCCATTCGGGGCGGTTGCCGCAGACAATTGCTACGCGGTCGCCTTTACCGATTCCCCGCGCGAGCATCGCATAACTCAGAACATCCGTGCGTTCCACATATTGTTGAATACTGATTTTTTGCCATTTTCCGTTTACTTTCGATACTAAGGCGGCATCTTGTGAAGGGTATTTTTCCGAATAGTTATCCAGAATATCAAACAGGCGTTTTACTTGCATAAATTTATTTAATTAACAATTGATAGCGGCAAAATTAGTATTCTTTTTTAATATATCAAATTTTTATTAAAAAATCTGACTCAAAACCTTGTTTGGGCGAAGGTTAAATGATAAATTTTTTGTGTCGTAATTCGTAATTCTAAAAAAACAGATATTAAATAATAAAAACATGGCAGATGCCGAAGATTTCATAGCAAGTGAACGGCATGAAATGGAATTATACAACAAATACAAAGCGTATTATGGCTATGCTTTTTATATTGGAAAGAAAAAATGAAAACAGAAAAATATATCATACCTTTGTAGAAATTCTTTTTAAGATAAATCAAATAAAATATTCACTTTCAAAATTAAACAAAAGATGGAATACATTAGCAAGATAGAATCCCCCATTGGAACACTTACAGTATCAAGTGACGGCGAAAATATATCGGGTCTTTGGATGGAAGGTCAAAAATATTTTGCCCGTACACTGGAAAAAGATTCTGCAGAACAAAATCTGCCCCTGTTTGAAAATGTCCGTAAATGGCTTGATAGTTATTTTTCGGGTAAAGCGCCGGATTTTATTCTGCCGTTGAAACCCAGAGGAAGTCCGTTTCAACAGTCAATATGGAATATTCTTTGTACAATACCTTATGGTAAAACAGTGAGTTATGGCGAAATAGCAAAGCAGTATAACACGCAAAACAAAGAAAAACGTACATCTGCACGAGCTGTAGGCGGCGCCGTCGGTCATAATCCCATATCTATTATCATTCCCTGTCATCGAGTAGTCGGCGCTAATGGAAATCTTACCGGATACGCAGGCGGTATTGATAAAAAGACACAACTTTTGCAACTTGAGGCGAATCGTGTGGGTTGCTTCGGCAAATCACATTGGGTCATTCATCCTTTGTGTTTCTGTTTTTAATAAGAATTTCTTGTTCTAAGCCTTTTTTATGTTTATGAATTAATTTTATCAACTCTTTTAAAGCTTTTTCATCAATCCTTTGTTGGTGGTTCACCGTGAAATGCAGTTGTAACAATTCTATGTATTCTAACAGTTGCAATTTCCATAGCGCACGGTAATAAGGGCATACACAAATCCATAGCAGCGTAGCTGCGCCACTTTTATTCGAAGAATTCAAACAAATATTTGGGGTCGTATTCAATCTTTGCTTTTTTCAACATATTCAGATATTCTTCTTTGAATGTTTGCTTTTTATGATGCTCTTTTTGATTCTTGATATAATGATATACCTTATCTATTTGTGACCGGGAATTACTAAAAACGCCATATCCATCTTGCCACCCAATATGTCGCAGCTACGCAGCTCTGGATTTGTGTATGCCCTTATTACCGTGCGCTTACGCACACGGCTACAAAGATGTTGGCGCTATGCGCCTTTTCGCACAAACACATGTTTTTGCCGGTGATCCTATTGATTCCCTTTGAATTATTCAATATCAATTTAGCTGTTCATTATTTTTGCGTGTTTTG
>BNWW01000016.1 GCA_025999115.1 Bacteroidia bacterium | reverse complement strand
GGAAGCGGGTGCAGTTGAGTTTGCGTATGAATAGTTGATAGATTCTACCTTTTTTCAATTAAACATTAATTTAGCGTATTGTTTAACGACACTTGATGCCCGCCGCCGCCGTCCTGCAATTGAGCCGTCCCGGTTTTTCCCGCAATGCGAATCAGTTTGGAAAGCGCCGGTTTTCCCGTGCCGCCCACGCCGTTTACCACGCTATCCAACATCTGTTGAATTTGAGTCAATACTTCCGGTGAACAAATTTGCGGATTGATAACAATCTGTGTTTTGTGTTCAAACACTTTATTTCCGTTCATAATATCCCGGACAAACATCGGTTTCAACAACCGGCCGTTGTTGGCAATCGCATTATAAAAAGATAAGGTATATATCGGCGGAATTTGCGTAACGTAGCCGTAAGACATGGTAAATAAATCGGTTCCGGCCCAATAACGTCCTTTTTCTTTCGGATGCGGAATATACGGCACGGCATAACCCGGAATTTCCAAGTGCATATCTTGGTTAAAACCAATGCGATAAATACCATCTATATAACGGCCAGGATTGTTTCCGTAGGCTTTTGCAACCAATTTTCCCACTCCGATATTGGATGAATATTTAATACTTTTGGCCGCTGTGATCGCTCCGTAACCCCCACGATTGGCATTGTGGTCTTCGATGGGACTTCCGCCGGGAAGGATATATACGCCGTTTCCAACATCCACCGGATCGTCGGGACTTACCACGCCGTCTTCCAACATCACCATCATCGAAACTACCTTAAAAGTCGAACCGGGCGCACTCAAATCGGATACGGCAAAATTGCGCGTTTCGCCCCACACGCCTTCACGGATACGTCCCATATTGGTAATCGCTTTCACTTCGCCGGTCGCCGTTTCCATCAAAACAGCCGTTCCCGATTCGGCGTCGATTTCCTGCAATTTCTTTTTCAGGTTTTTTTCTACAATATCTTGAATTTGTACGTCGATGGTGGTAATAATATCTTTCCCCGGAATGGGTTGCAGGAAAGGCACGACCATCGAGCGTCCATTGATTTTGCGTTTAACGCCCAAACCCGGCCGGCCGGCCAGCAAGGAATCGTACTCCATTTCCAATCCGTTTTTACCGGTTTTCCGTTGTTTATCTTTTCCGATGCTATCGGTAGGAAAAACATCTCCTATCGTGCGCCAAGCCAAAGAGCCATACGGATTTACCCGCCGGCGACGCGTGTCCAATATCAATCCCGACCGGCTTTTCCCTTTTTTAAAGAAAGGCATGGACTGGAGTGTTTTCACTTGTAAGAAGTCAAGAATAACGCCTTTTAACGGATAACCGCGATTCAGACGGTATTGCGGATTTTTTTTTCGTTTTTGATCTTGTTCGGCTTTCCATGTCAGACCTTGTTGCAGACGATCCGCAATTCGGTTGGCTAACGAATCGGGAAATGCTTTGTGTAACGAATCGCGCAATTGAGGAAAATTCTGTTTGAGCGAATCGGCCAGTTCTTTTTGCGCCCAAAAATCAATGCGCAGAAGATAGCGATCTTCGTTTGTGGCCAATAATTCTCCACCGCAAGCGTAAATATCGCCCCGGATGGATGGAATGGGGGTCGTATCGTTTTTCTGCCGGATACTGTCGCCCAAATAACGCCACCTTTCCCCATCTTTCCACGATGTCATATTGGCTTTGCCGAAAATCGAGATACCGGCCAAAACCATCAAAACCACCACAATTAAATAGGATGTTATGATTTTCTGCGAATTTGTTTCCTTTGCCGACATATTGTCCTCCTCTCCTTAATAATATTACTTGCGAATTTCGAAAGCCGGTTGTTGCGGCGATGCCAATTCGATTCCTTTTTCTTTCAATAAATCTTCGATTTGCGAATGACGCCGTGCATCGGTCAGTTTCATATCTAAAGCTACTTCTTTGGCTTTTTCGTTTTTCAGCGTATCTTGCAATTGGTCGATGTGTTTCATTTTTTTCTGGCAGGCGTAGTCGTTGCTGATTAACAACAAGATGCCCAGAACGATTAAAAACACCAATTTCGATTGTTTGATGATAAAATCTTCCTTCATCCATTCGCCGACAAGAAAATAGCGAATGACGGAAAGAAAATAGTAAACGTCTTTCTTCTTCTTTTTTTTGATTGCGCTCATACTTTTTCTACAATTCTTAATTTTGCACTACGCGAACGCGGATTCCGTGCGATTTCTTCGTCGCCCGGCGTGATTACTTTGGAATGGACCGCCCGGAACGGCGTTTGAATATTCCCGTAAAAATCCTGTGTAATTTTCCCTTCAAAATTGCCGCTTTTGAAGAAATTCTTTACCAAACGGTCTTCCAACGAATGATAGGTGATGACTGCCAAACGGCCGCCCGGTTTCAGCAAAGCCAAAGCTTGTTGCAACATTTCTTTCAAGGCTTCCAACTCGCCGTTCACTTCGATACGGAGCGCTTGGAAAGCTTGCGCTAATTGTTTTTTCTCTTTTGCGCGACTGAAAAACGGTTTTAAAACGGCCAATAAATCGTTGATCGTTCGGATTTTTTGCCGCTCGCGCGTTTGAACGATGGCGCGGGCGATGGCGCGGGCGTTGTATAATTCGCCGTAATGGAAAAACACATTGGCTAAGGCTTCTTCCGAATAAGTATTCAGAATTTCGGCGGCGGTTTTTCCGGCGCGTTTGTTCATCCGCATATCCAAATCGCCTTCAAAACGAAACGAAAATCCGCGCGTTTCATCGTCGAAATGATGCGACGAAACGCCCAGATCGGCCAACAGACCGTCGATTACATTCTCTCCGTGCCAATCCATAAAGACCGCCAAATAGCGAAAATTACTGCGGACGAAAGTGAAACGTGAGTCGAGCGGAATATTTTTTTCGGCGTCTTCATCTTGGTCGAATCCGAAAAGCCGTCCGTTTTCGCCCAACAAATTCAAAATGGCGTTGGCATGACCGCCGCCGCCTAATGTTGTATCCACATATACGCCGCCGGGACGTACTTGCAGGCCGTTGAGCGTTTCGTTCAACAAAGCGGGAATGTGATATGCAGGCGATTCGTTCATATTTTTATTCCGTTTTCGGTTTCACTAAAAAGCGACGGGCGTTGGCCTTGAAATTTTCGCGGTTGCTTTGGCGGAAGCGTGCGTATTCGGCTTCGTCCCACACTTTGATTTTATCGTCCACGCCGACGAAGCGGACATCGGATTTCAGACCTACTTCATCTGCAAATTCTTTCGGAATCAAAATTCGTCCCATCGTATCCATTTCCACCGGATTGGCTTCGGCGATAAAGGTTTCGTAAAAACCCAATTGTTCTTCATCGTATAAATCCAAGCGGGCGCGCATTTGTTTTTTTTCCGTTTCCCAAGCTGCTTTCGGATACAGAACCAAACATTTTTGGTACAAGTCGGTGGTCAGCACCAAGCGCTGGTCTTCGTCCTGCTGCAAGGTGCGGCGGAAGATAACCGGAACCGGAACGCGATTTTTCGCATCCAATTTTGTACTGCTATATCCGACGAAACTTTCCACTTGATTTAATTGATTCTTTTTCAGGGTGTAAAATTACAAGTTTTCCCACAAACTGACACAATTCTCCACAAATATTTATCAACAAGTTGTTATCACAAGTTGAAAACGTTATGAGTATTTAAATAATTGATTATGAGTTTAATAGGAGATTGTTTGGTTTTTTGGTTGATAAACGCACACACCGGCACCCGGAAGGTCTTCCTACGCTACGCGCTTTTTTTGCCTTTAACGATTGTCAGGAGATGTTTCGACTCCGCTTCGCTTCGCTCAACATGACGACTCCCATTTGAGGAAAGACTGCGGGGAAAGAGGAATCTCCTGATAGTCGTTAAACAATACGCTAAATTAATGTTTAATTGAAAAAAGGTAGAATCTATCAACTATTCATACGCAAACTCAACTGCACCCGCTTCCGCTCCAAATCCACTCCAAGAACTTTCACTTGCACATGCTGATGAATCGAAACCACCGTCGTGGGGTCGGAAACGTATTTGTCGGCCATATTTGAAATATGTACCAAGCCTTTTTCCTTGATGCCCAAATCGACGAAACAACCGAAATTAGTAATGTTATTCACGATTCCGGGCAAAACCATTCCTTCACGTAAATCGTTGATGGTGCGGATATTCGGATCAAATTCAAAGACTTTGATGCCTTCGCGCGGGTCGCGGCCGGGTTTGTCCAATTCGGTTTTGATGTCGAGCAAAGTTGGCATTCCCGTTTTATCGTTTACATAACCGGACAAATTGATTTTCTTTTTCAGTTCGGAATTTTTAATCAGTTCATCGACCGAACATTGCAAATCGCCGGCCATTTTTTCCACAATGTAATAACTTTCGGGATGGACGGCCGAATTGTCCAAAGGATTATCGGCGTTGGGAATCCGCAAAAATCCGGCGGCCTGTTCGTAAGCTTTTTCGCCCAAGCGCGGCACTTTTAATAATTCTTTGCGCGACCGGAAAGCGCCGTTTTTCGCCCGGTATTCTACAATATTTTTCGCTAACGAGGGGCCTAAACCGGAAACATACGTCAACAAGTGCATACTTGCCGTATTGAGATTCACGCCCACAAGATTCACGCAATTTTCGACCGTTTGGTCTAATGCGCTTTTCAATTCCGTTTGATTCACATCGTGCTGGTACTGCCCTACTCCAATGGATTTGGCTTCAATTTTAACCAATTCGGCCAAAGGATCCATCAAGCGGCGACCGATGCTGATGGCTCCGCGAACCGTAACATCATATTCCGGAAATTCGTCGCGCGCGATTTTCGAGGCCGAATAAACGGAGGCGCCGTCTTCGCTGACCGAAAAAACCTGCACTTTACGATCGTAACGCAGGTTGGTAATAAATGTTTCGGTTTCGCGGCCGGCCGTCCCGTTACCGATGGCGATGGCTTCGATGTCGTAACTGCCCACTAAAGTGAGGATTTTCATAGACGCTTTCGTATGCTCATTTTGAGGCGGATGCGGATAAATGGTTTCGTTGTGCAAAAGATTTCCCTGTGCATCCAAACAAACCACTTTGCAACCGGTGCGAAATCCGGGATCAATTCCCAACACCCGTTTTTGTCCCAAAGGCGGCGCCAAAAGTAATTGCCGCAAATTTTCAGCAAACACTTGGATGGCTTGTTTATCGGCTTTTTCTTTCGACAAAGCGGCAAATTCGGTTTCGATGCTCGGTTTCAATAATCGTTTGTAACTGTCTTTGACGGCCATTTCCACCTGGTCGCCCGATTCGTTGTCGGCGCGGACAAAACGCCTGTTCAGCGCCTCGATACCATGTTCATCGTCGGGCGAAATATTTACGCGCAAAAAATCTTCCGACTCACCTCTTCTCATCGCCAACAAACGATGCGATGAACATTTCGCAAGCGGTTCGCTGAAATCGAAATAATCGCGGTATTTGGCAGCTTCAACCTCTTTTCCTTTAATTAACTTGGATGAAATAATGGCTTCGCGCCGAAAGATATTACGGATGGAATTTCGCGCGGCTTCGTTTTCGTTTACCCATTCGGCAATAATATCGCGGGCGCCTTGCAAGGCTTCATCAGAATTTGCAACTTCTTCATTTACAAAACGTTCAGCTTTGCCGTAAATATCTCGTTCGTTTTGCGCCATGAGAATTTTTGCCAAAGGTTCGAGGCCTTTTTTGCGGGCGATTTCGGCTTTCGTTTGCCGTTTGGGTTTATAGGGAAGGTAAATATCTTCGAGTTCGGTGCTGTCCCAACAATTGCCGATGCGAGCGGTCAGTTCGGGTGTGAGTTTTCCTTGTTCATCGATGGAGGCCAAAATCGTTTCTTTCCGTTTGGATAGTTCCTGTAACTTTTCGTATTGATGTTTGATGTCGCCGATTTGTACTTCATCCAATCCGCCGGTCGCTTCTTTGCGGTAGCGGCTGATAAAAGGGATCGTCGCGCCACTGTCTAATAACTCAATGGTCTTCGCGATTTGATGTTCGGGAAGGGCGGTCGATTGCCCGATTAATCCGGAATAGATTTGCATAAAATTAAATATTTTCACGGCAAAGTTAAGAAAGGTTCCGTTATCTTCAACAAAATGACAAGCTTTTTGCGGCATTTTTACAAAAAATGTGCCATCTGCTTAAATCAATACCTTTTTTCTGTTTGTATGATTATCCGCAATTATGCGCACAAAAAGTATGCGAGTAATAAACCAAAGTGTTTCATATCTAATCTATTTTAAAATTTTGACAAATGTGTTTGTTCCATATAGTAATTTTATTCTGTCAAAATTACTTTTTCACGAACAGCATTACCCAAGTTATCAATTTTTTCAACAATATAAATTCCTTTTCTCAAAGGAAGCGATTGTAATTCAAAGTTGATATTTGATTGATAAACCATTGAGCCGGTTAGAGAATAAATATTCATTAATACCCAATCGGTTGAAGAAGTAATGTCTTGTGTATGAGTGATCGCATACTCTGTTGTTTCTTCTTCTGTTTGCGAATGATTTGCTGCAACGAATGAAGTTCCCGCCACCGTAATTTTTATGGAAACATTAGAGCCTGCTTTTGCCCAGAATCCGGGTTTTAAGACAATAGATAACTTCATTAGCTCCCGCTTTCCCTCCATGATCCATTGTATAAATAAACAAATTATCCGAACTTGTCATTATATTAGATAAAGTATTAAAAACAATTGTAATATTTGCTTTTGTTGCAGCATATTGAATATCTGCAACTCCACCTCCATCAAGGTCTAAAGGGGAAGAATCATAAGTTCCATTGATACGATGTCTGTCAGTTGCAGAATTAGTGCCATCTGACATTAGCACATATATGTGCGATTTATCATAGCCATATTCTTTTATTAATGCTGAATATATTGCTGCGCAATCATTCCAATATCTTTCATGGTTATTATATCTATCATAACCGCCATTGATAATAACTGCATATTGATGTTCGGATGATGGCGCTATAATATTTGTAGATAATCCATTTTGCATATTATAGTATTCGGATGGATTATATGCCGGAATATCAAATGTTTGTTCAAGATGAATTAGGCGAAGTTATACTTCCCTACATTGTTGTTATCGTACTGCTGGGAGAGATCAAATTTTTACTTTCATATAAATTTATATTAGATGTATTGTTATGCAGGATCGTTGTTTCCACAACGTTAATAGCTTCCTGTTTAGATATTTGTGCATTCACAGAAGAAATACAACAAAATACGAATATGATAATAAATAATCTTTTCATACACCTTTATGTTTTATAAATTAATTATGCCGGCAGAATTATCTGCAAATGTTATCACTGTTGCAGATAATTCTTGTGAATGCCGGTTAAAACGGTCTATTTTTAATGCGTTCACCCTGAATATAGCACCTCAAAAAAAGAATTAACCTAAAAATGTAGGACAAAATTTATAGAGGAAACGTAAGGATATTTTTTAAGGTTTCGTTATCTTCAACAAAACAACAATCTTTTTGCGACATTTTTACAAAAAACGCTCCATCCGTTTAAATCAATATCTTCATTTAAGTAAGTCCGCAGAAACAGAACAAACTACCTTTGAGCCTAATAAATCATTAAAAATTTAATTCCATGAAAAACAGATTACTTCTTTGTTTTTTGATGCTTGTTTCGTTTGGGGGAATTTCTCTGCAAGCGCAAGACATCACGCTTACGGTTGAATTGAACACCGAACTCGATTTGAACACGCAGTACACTTCTCCTGCAATGTACGACAACATTAAAACGGCAGTAGATGCTGCCTTCTCTGCTTTGGGAACCGGCGAAACGCTCGCTACCGACGGCGGCCGTGTTACGAAACTTATCCTGAAAGGTTCCGCTCCTTGGAGTTATTTCGATTTGCGCGGTATCCGTATGATTTTCGCTTACGGCGGAAAAACGACAACACCCGCCGCTTTTCCATACCAATATAATAATGTAACCGAAATTGATATGTCGGATGCTTCGTTGGTAAGCGCCAAAATTCAAGCGCCGCTGCAATGGACTGCCGCTCAAAATAAATACACCGAAAATTCGTATGCCAATATCGAATCGGGCGCATTCGCTTACTTGAATAGCGATATTACCAAAATCGTTACGTTTGCATTTCCGGCAAGCATGACATCTATCGGCGCAAAAACGTTCGGCCGGTGCAAAACGCTGACCAACGTAACGCTTCCCGAAGGATTGCTTTCCATCGGCGGCGACGCATTTAACAGTTGTACTGCATTAACCTTTCCCAACGGCTTGCCTGCGGGAATGAACGGCAACTGCGGACCGGGCGCATTCAACGGTTGCAGCAATCTCGAATTGACTTCTTTGCCCGAAAATTTGGCGATTTACGGCGATGCAAGTTCGGCTTTTATGGGCTGCGCCAAAGTGGTATTGAGCGAATTGCCGGTCAAAAGATGGAGCGTAACCGACGGTTCAAAAGATTTTATCCCGAAAGAATTATTTAAAAACACCGGTATTTCGATTAACCGGATTCCCGAACCGGAATCATGGAAAATTTATCAAATCGCCGAAAACGCTTTTGAAAATTGCGCGGATATTGATACGATTACTCTCCCGGCAAGTTTCGGCGGTTCCAATAGCCGTATTCAATCGAAAATCGGGGCAAAAGCCTTTGCTTTGCCTGCCGAAAGTCCGGTGCAACGGGTATATATTTTCGAAGCGCCCGTTCCTCCTTTGGCCGGAACCGCAGTCGACGCCTTTTATAAAGGAGCTGCCACCGATGCAACCGCAATTGTGTATGTTCCTGACGCTGCTGCCGTTACAGCCTTTAAAGCCGTTGAACCCTACGCAAATATGAATGTGGTAAAAATCGTAAACATCGTAAAAACAGATGCCGGCGGTCATGGAAACATTACCACCGGATACGGCGCTATCAACGAAGAAGACAGCACTATTCAAGTTCGTAAAAATGAAGATATTACATTCTCATTTACAACCGATTACGGATACGAAATCAGTAAAGTTTTCATAAATGAAGTAGAAATCACATTGAGCGAAGAATCAACTTATACATTCAACTCCACTTGGGAAGAAAAAGATTTTAACATCCGGGTAGAATACGTCCGCAACGTATTTTTTATTAATTTGAACGAAGGCGAACACGGAAGCATCACTACCGAATACGGCGAAATTACCAACGATATTTTGGATGTAAACATAAACGACGACGTAACCTTCACATTCACAGCCAATCGCGGATATGAAATCACGAAAGTTTTAGTCGATGAAGCGGAAGTGGAATTAACCGACAACACCTACACGTTTACCGGTGTTACAACCGACCACAGCATCGCCGTAGAATACGCCCGCAACCTCTTTAATATTACTTTGGACGAAGGCGAACACGGAACCATCGCTACCGAATACGGCGAAATTACGGATCAGCTATTGGAAGTAAACAAAAACGATTCCGTAACCTTCACATTCACAGCCGATCGCGGTTACGAAATCACAAAAGTATTAGTAGACGAGGGAGAAGTGGAATTAACGGAAAACACCTACACAATCGAAGATGTAACCGGCGACCACACCATTGCGGTTGAATACCAACGTAACTTATTCGTTATCAACATCGAAATTACCGGCGGCGGAAGTGTTAGCACGGCATACGGCGAAATTACGGATCATCAAATCGAAGTTAATCGCGGCGATACCATCAGTTTCACATTCGTTCCCAACTCAGGCACAAGTAACGTCGTTATCGCCCTCGGTGTAGATGACGCTCCGGTAGAATTACCGCTCGAAAACAATATTTATACGCTGACGGATGTTACCGGCGATCACACGATTGCGGTTACGTTCGGATGGCCGGCGGGAATGATCGAAACCGGCGTTGCTCCCATCGCTTGCCAATACTATACATTGCAGGGAATCGAAATAACGAAACCCATCCCCGGTCGCGTATATCTCGTAAAATATTCCGACCTCAGTATTCGGAAACAAATTATTACAAACAAATAAAATTAAGTAAATCATGAACAAGAGAATTTTTTATTTATTGATGGCGTTTTTGTTGCCGGTAATGGCAACGAACATTCAGGCGCAAGGAGATATAACTCTGACAATAGAGTTGAATGCTCAAACAGTGATTGACCCACAATATTCGGGACTAACGACGAATCCAGGACAGCCGGTAATACCCAATTATTACATAAACATTTACAATGCAATCGAATCGGCCGGAACAGACAATGGGTATGATTTGACCGATGGAGGTGCAGATATTAATCGCGTAACACAGGTTATCCTAATTGGAACGGCCGATTATACCTATTTCGATTTGAGGGGCGTAAGAGCTCGTTTACCGAAAATTACAACGGTAGATATGAGTGGCGCTAAATTGAAAGACAATAAAATTCAAAGCCCTTTTGCATGGAAAGCAGATTGGACCACTCTTGGAGGCGGCCATACGCTAAACGGAGAATATGGATATATTGAAACAAATGACGTGAATGTTGAATTAGGCGTTTTTGCATTTTCTCCCGGCACTTCGCTTATTACCACCGTTTATCTACCCAATACACTTGTCAGCATAGGCTCGTTCGCATTTGCCAATTGCCGGTATCTCACAAATTTAACATTGCCGCAAAGCCTTAATTCCATCGGAACAAGTTCATTTGTCAATTGCACTGCCTTAACTATTCCTGCCGGATTACCTGCTACAATGAACGGCTCTCTTGGCAGTAGCGCTTTCGACCAATGCAGTAATCTTGAATTGACTACTCTTCCGGCCAATTTGGGAATAACGGGTGATGTCACTTATGTTTTCCGGGGCACCAAAGTTTCTTTTACAGAAATCAACAACAAGATTAACGGCAATGATACTAAACGCCGCTATTATACCGGCCTTTTTGAGGGAAGTAAAGTTGCTATTAATGCAATTCCCGAAGGAATTTATACCATTGCTCAATCTGCATTTCGGAATTGTGCTGAAATAAGCACGATTACTTTTCCCTTAACAATGGGAATGCGAATAAGTGGTTCAAATGGGATTAATTCATATATCGGACCGACTGCTTTTGCATTGCCGGAAGGCAGCCCTACTCAACGGGTTTATATATTTGAAGCGCCAAATCCACCTTTAGGAGCTGCCGGCGATGGATCCGATGGTACTGTCGAGAGCGCGTTTTATAAAGGAAGCGTTCTTGATCCTACTGCAATTGTTTATGTACCCAATGCCGCTGCTGTGCCGGTTTATAAAGCGGTTAGTCCTTATTCAGCGATGAATGTTCGCCCCTATAATTTGCCCGTCAATGTAAATGTGGGCGCCGGTTCAACGGTAACAACTACTTATGGAACTATTTCCGAAAACGGCGGTTCTATTAATGTGCATTATGGCGATGCTATTACATTTACGTTTACACCTGCTTATGGATATGCCATATCTTCCGCTACAGTCGGGGAAACGGATGCTACCGAATCGTTAGTAGATAAAGGCAACGGCATAAAAGAATTGAGCGTAACAAACGTAACTGCCGAAACTACCGTAACGTTGGGTTATACGCAAGACCGTTATTTCATTTCGTTTGATTTGGGTAGTTATGGAGAAGTAACAACTTCTGCAACAGTGTTTCAACCCAATGTGTATGAAGTAAATACGGAAGATAATGCTACTTTTGCTTTTTCAACTTCCGATCCCTTATACTCCGTTAGCCGTGTATTGGTGGATGGTAATGCGGTAACTTTAGAAAACGATAGCTATACATTTTTCAATGTACAAAGCAATTATTCGGTTGTTGTAGAATGCGTAAAAAGCAGTTTTGAAATTACAATTGATAATTCGGTTGTCAATGGGACAATTGAATCCGATTTCGAAGGTAATTTGAATGAGGTTCCGCGAGGCGCCAATATTACCTTTACATTCACACCTAATCCGAATTATCAATTATGGAGCGCAACAGTGGATGAGAGTTCCATTACTTTGGATGAAAATAACCGGTTTATATTATCAAATATAACCGAAGATCATACGATTAGCGCCTCTTTCTTTAATGAAGGCGGAGCCTTAAAAATTTATGTAGATGTGGAGAATGGTAATGATACTACGGGAGATTCTTGGACAAATGCATTTACAAGCATGGGAAAAGCATTTAATGCAATCTCTACAAGTCAACCTACTATTATTTATCTAAAAGAAAATGCAATCATTAATGTTGCAGAAAATGAACCATCGGCAATATCTTCCGGAAAGCTGAATGTGAAAGATAATGCTCCCGAAGTTATTATTGAAGGAAATGGGGCTACATTAAGACAAGCGAATACATCAAAAACGGATGCGTACCGTATGATAAGAGATAACGCCAGTCCATCCGCCATTTTACGAATCAGAAATCTTACCATACAAGGTGTACAAGCAAACTCTTCAAATACAGGAGCTGCCATTTTCTTTGGTGGAGCATTGTTGGAAATTGATAATTGTAAATTTTTGAATAACAAAACGGCCGGGCAAACAGGGGGCGCTATTGAAAGCCGGGTTGGAGCAAGTAAAATTGTGATCCGCAATTCTGTTTTTGAAAGTAATCAAACAGCAGGAACTGCGTATGGAGGTGCTATTGCTCATGCCGGCGGCGGAAATGAAAGTACGAACCCAACCGGAGGTTCTCTTATTATTGATAATTGCGTTTTCAAAAACAACGCTACCAGTAGTAATACAGTCAATGGCAGTGCAATTGCAGTAGCCAGAGTATCAAGTAGTGTAGCAGCTTGGCTAAGCAAAGTTCAAATAACTAATTCCGTATTTTTTAATAATGGAAGCTCTAATACACAGAAAGGCGCTGTTTACTTGGCTGCCCCGAACGAAAATCGGTCTATCAGTTTAACAGAAACCGTAGTTGCAAACAACACATTCTATGGCAACTATATTGGAGCCATTTACGCCGAAAGCAATTTCTACGACATAACGATGCTTAACAACGTTATTGTCGGCAAATTAAGCGGCACGAGTACGGGTGTCAATTCAAATAAGACAACAAGCGACGGACGGAGGTCCATTAAGGCAAAAAACAATGCTATCGTTGCAGTAAGTGCAATCAGCGCCAATATTGCCGCTTCGGAATTTGATGCTACCAATTCGCTCAAATCAAGCGCAACGCAAGACGATGTAGATGCATTAGGTTTAGCAAGCGAACTTATTTCTCCTTCCATTGGGGTGCCTTATTTGCCCATCATCAGCGCAACAAGTCCTCTGATAGATGCCGGTATTAGTTCTTACAGCGGCGTACTCATTCCATCAAAAGACATTACCGGAGCAACCCGCGCCAACGGTAATTATTCCGGCGACTACGTGGATATAGGCGCTTACGAATATCCTCAATATTATACATGGACAGGCGCTACCGACACTAATTGGGCAACCGGCAACAACTGGAATCCGGCACAAACGCCTGCAACTTATAATAATGTGGTTATTCCCGCCATTTCCAACGATGCCTATCCTGTGCTGAACGGCAACACCGAAGTATCAAACGTAACTCTCGAGCCGGGCGCCGGTATCGATTTAAGCGACTATACACTATCGGCTGCAAGCATTAAAGCACAAACCGCTATCGCCCAAAAGAAATGGTATTCCATCGGTTTCCCGTTTGCTGTAAATAAAATTCACAGCGAATATTACGATGACGATTTGGATGCAGGTGTGAATTTTTGGATGAAAGCATATACCGGTACCGAATTTACTCCCGTTGCGAACAAAACTACTCCGGCTCCCGGCGAAGGTTATATCATTGAATTTCCGGCGGCATTTCAGTATCCGTCTGCTATCTCTTTCATTTCCGGTACAATTGAAGATTTGGAAAAAGGTGAATTGGCATTTAGCGGCGATTACTCTTTGCAAGCAAATCCTTCATTGGCGCCGTATGCTACGAATGGATTGAGTCTCAACCAACACATTTATAAACTCAATACAGCAGGCACCGAATATGTATTGGCCGACAACACCACCCCTATTGCTCCTTTTGAAGCGGTTATTACCGTCGTTACGGCTAATCCGGCGCCCAAAATCAGTTTGGATACCGATGTGATAACCGGTATTGTTCCCGGGGTCAAAAACGATGCGATTGTGGCAATGCATTATTACAACCTGCAAGGTGTGGCCGTAGGGGCGTTGCGCGCAACGCCCCTACAACCGGGCATTTACATCATGAAAACGATTTACGCATCAGGCAAGAGTGAAGTAAGCAAAATAATTATTCAATGATGAACAACCGAACCCTAACAGGGTTTCAAACCCTGTTAGGGTTAAAACAACAAACAACAATGAAACGAACAATCATTCTAACAATAGCAATCCTCTCGGCAAGCACCCTGTTTGCCGAAAGAAATAGTTTCCGCGACCGCTCTTCCAACTGGTTGCAACGCAATAACACAACAGAAACCAGAGGCGCCGGTTTGCGAGCGGAAGGGTCTGCACCCACTATCGACAACGACGGCGATGGCCCCGGCAACGACCCCGAAACACCCGGCCCCATTGGAGGCGGTGTAGTCATTCTATGTGCATTAGGCGCCGGTTACTCCGTTGCAAAAAGGAAGCGGAAAGCATAATCAGTCCTTTTTCGCAAAAAACAACAATGCCGGTGATACTGATTTCGATTTAGTATAACCGGCATTGGATAGTTACATTATTTTTATTGTCTTGTACAAACAACTTCTGCAACCAATCGTTGCGGCGTAGGTAATTGTCCGTTAGAGGATGGATGGTTTAAGAATTTACCCAGCGACTTAATGTTCGTTCCGTCCGGCTAAATTCTGCTCCGATTTTTACAATTTTCCGTTCTCCGGCGCTAAAAGGAATCAGATAACCTTTGTCATCAATTTGTTGGAGCGCATCTTCGGCGGAGGCGTTTTCAGAGAGTTTAAATTCAAACACATAAACGGTATCTTGCAAAGCAACGATTGCATCTGCACGGCCAACAGCGCTTTTAACTTCGGTTTGCACAAATTGCCCCATCAATTTGAAAAGTAAATAGAAAACGGTTTGATAATCTTTTTCTGTTTTGTTGCTTAAATCATTAGGTATGGAAGCAAAAAACGCCCGAAGCCGATTCATAAAACCATCCACATTGGCTGCCATTAAATCTTTCACAAAATTCGAAACAATAAAATCAGAATTTAGCTGTGTCTGTGGAGAATATATGAGTTGTAATTCATTCAAGAAACCATATTTCACTTCTTCGTTTGGAAAACCTAAGCGATATTCATTAAATAATTGATCGAAGTCTTTGATAGTCAGATACCCTGTTTGATAAAGCAATGGAAGCGGATTGATATCACCGGCACGATAATCGGCAATAGAAGGTGCGGCAATGGTAACATCGTTTTCAAGATCGGGAATATCAAAATTGGCTTCTTTGAGCATCTTAACAAGAAAAGTCGGCGTACCGGTTGCAAACCAGTAATAACGTAAAGCGTTTTTTGCAAAAGTATTCAGCAAACTAAAAGGATTGTATATGCCTTCCGTATTTTCGCAAAAATGATAGCCGTCGTAACGCTTTTTGAGTTCTGAGAGCGCTTCCTCGTAACTCATCTTTTGTTTTTCTGCCAATGTTCGTATTTCCGGGGCAAAATTGTCAATTAATTCGGATTGCGAAATGCCGCATACTCCTGCGAATTTTTCATCCATGCTAATATCCTGCAACTGGTTCAATTGGCTAAAAATACTTACTTTAGAAAACTTTGTAATTCCGGTTAGCAGTAAAAAGCGCAAATATGGGTCGGCAGTTTTGAGAACGCCATAGAAACCGCTCAATGCTTCGCGGATTTGTTCGTGTAACTCCGGTTTATCCAATGTGCTGGTAAGTGGCTTGTCGTATTCATCTATCAAAACCACTACTCGCTTACCTGTTTTTTCATAGGCGCGACGCATCAAACCCTCCAAACGGGTTGGGAATGCTTTTTCGGAAGCATTGGCGCCCCAGATTTCTTCTATTCGCGACAACAATGCCTCAAGAGCATTTTCAAGATCGATGAATTTTGTGTAACTGTTAATATTCAAATCCAAATGGAAAACCGGATATTCGAGCCATTCTTTTTCCAAATCAGCAATGGCAAGCCCTTCAAAAAGTTCTTTTTTGCCTTGAAAATAAGCTTTTAGCGTGGAAAGAAAAAGACTTTTTCCAAACCGGCGCGGACGACCTAAAAAGTATGGGCACCCGTTATTTACAATTTCATAAAGATAGGATGTTTTGTCAACATATAAGAAATTGTTTGTCCTCAGTTTTTCAAAATCCTGAATACCTATTGGTAATTTTCGGCTGAAATCCATACTATTTAGTTTAATGAGTTCGCAAAGATAAACAAATTAAGCGTGTAAACAAAATATCAAAGAACGTGATGCGTGCGTTTATAAACTTTCCAAGTTTCAAAAACTTGGAAAGTTTCGCAAAAAAAAGAGCGACTCTCACGAACCGCTCTTTTCAAGTGTATGTATGAAAACAAATAATTATTTATCTTTTCATTCGGAGATAACTTCAAAAGGAATTTCTACCGAAACTTCCTTGTGCAGTTTTAACGTTGCCTTATACGAACCGGTTTCTTTCACGGTTTCTTTGATTACGATGGTTTTACGATCGATTTCAAAGCCTTTTTTTGCCAGTTCGTCGGCGATTTGAATGTTGTTTACCGAACCGAAAATAGTACCGGTAGAACTTGTTTTCGCACCGATTGTCAATGAAACGCCGTTTAATCTCGCAGCCAACGATTGTGCATCGGCTTTAATTTTTTCCAATTTATGCGCCCGTTGGCGTAAATTTTCAGCCAATACTTTTTTGGCGGAATCGGAAGCTATCACGGCTTTCTTTTGCGGAATCAGGTAATTGCGACCGTAACCGCTTTTCACGGTTACAACATCGTCTTTGTAACCTAAATTGCTAATATCTTCTAATAATATAACTTGCATAGAATTTTCCTCCTTTTTTATTTCATCAAATCGGTTACATAAGGAAGCAATGCCAAATGACGGGCGCGCTTCACGGCTTGTGCCACACGGTGTTGGAATTTCAACGAAGTGCCGGTAATGCGGCGCGGAAGAATTTTTCCTTGTTCGTTCAAAAACTTTTTCAAAAATTCGGGATCTTTGTAATCAATAAACTTGATACCGCTTTTTTTGAAACGACAATATTTTTTCTTTTTATTATCTACCGTAGGAGGGGTTAGATAACGGATTTCCGAATTATTATTTGCTGCCATGATTAGTTTTGTTTAGATTTGTTTCTTCTTTTTGCCGCATATTCTGCGAAATTCTTATCTTGACGGAAGGTCAAAAAACGAAGCACCCGTTCGTCGCGACGATACTGGGTTTCCAACTTGGCGATAACGCCGGGTTCGGACTTAAATTCCAACAAAGTGTAGAATCCTGTTGATTTCTTTTGAATCGGATAAGCTAACTTGCGCAAGCCCCAATTCTCTTCATTCACGATCTCGGAGCCTTCGGCTTTAAGAACGTCCTTGAATTTGTCGACCGCTTCCTTCATCTGTGCATCAGACAAAACGGGAGTCAAAATGAAAACGGTTTCGTAACTGTTCATAAAAACTTGTTTATTAATTGATTGATACTAATATATTTTCAAATCGGGTCGCAAAGGTATAAAATCCATTTGAAAAAAGCAAATGTGATTTATAAATATTTACAAATTGTGTTTGTTCACGCCGTATTTCTCTTCGCAATGTGTATTTCCCAAGGGTTCGACATGAACTACTATATCATAAATATTATCCAGCGCCTGTTTGATGCTGTCTTCAACCGATTGGGCGATGTGGTGCGCCTCGGTCAGCAAAAGGTCGCCGGCCACTTCAATATCCAACACGATCGAATACATATTGCCGATTTGATGCGAACGGATGCGGTGCGGATTGTTGGCGCCCGGCACTCGCTCTACCGCTTGAATGATTTCCTTATATATAGAGGTATCCGAAACGCCATCCATCAATACGATATTGGCATCTTTGAAAATCCCGACAGCGGAATAAATAATATAAAGGCCGATTAACAACGCCACAATCGGGTCTAACAGCGGCATTTCCAATACGAAAACGAAAAATAAACCGATTAATACGCCTGTCGAAATAATCACGTCGTTGCGCATATTCACGGCATTGGCTTTCAACATCGAGGAATCGACCCGTTTTCCTTGTTGGAATTGGTAAAGCGCCAACAACAATTTGCCGACTATGGAAATCAAAGTTACCCAAATCGCCAGAAGAGAGGGCATTTGCACCGCTTCGGGATGAATGATTTTGCCGATGGAAGTTATCACCATTTGCCCGCCCATGAAAAAAATCACAAACGCAAGAATGGTGGAAGCTACATTTTCGGCTTTCTCGCGCCCGTAAGCGTATTTGGTATTGGGCGGACTGCTGATAATCGGCGTTGTAATCAAAATAATCAGCGACGTAACGACATCGGATGCCGAATCCAAACCGTCGCCCAAAACGGCCAAACTACCCGATATTAAACCGATTATGATTTTTGCTAACGACAAAAAAGCGTTTCCCAGAACGCTTACCCATGAGGTTAGCAGCATAATTTTTTTTCTGTCCGACATAATTTTTGATATTTTGATATTTAGATACAACCGCGGCAAGTCGCCAACTCTCCCCTGAAACGTTTTTCGACCAATAATTTCAACCGGTCGCGCAATCCTTCCAAACGGATGCCTTGAATCACATCGTTGGTAAAAGCATATTTCAACAACAAAACGGCTTCTTCTTTCGGGATGCCGCGCGAACGCATATAAAACAGGGCGGTTTCGTCCAACTGACCGGTAGTCATGCCGTGCGAACATTTCACATCGTCGGCATAAATTTCCAATTGCGGTTTGGAATACATCCGGCATTCTTTGCCGCTCAACAAGTTACGATTATTTTGATAGGCTTCCGTTTTTTGCGCGCCGGGCGAAACAACGATTTGTCCGGCAAAGGCGCCCACAGCCTCATCATCCAAAATATATTTAAAAAGTTCTTTGCTCCGGCCATGCGGAACCAAATGATTGATTTGCGTATAATTGTCGATTTTTTGCTGATGGTCGGCAATCGCCATTCCGTAAAGATGCGTTTCCGCGTTTTGGCCTTGCAAATCCACTTGATAATGATTGCGTGTTAAACCGTTACTCAATGTAATATTATTGAGAACGGTTTGCGACGAACGGGCTTGTTCAACCCAAGTTTGCGTCAGCCGGATGGTTTTTCCGGTCGTTTCTTCCAATTCATACTCATCGAACGAGGCGTTTTCGGCAACATAAATTTCGGCGACTTGCGTAGCGGCTAAAACAGCCGAATCGTCGGTTACGTGATCGCAAACCAACAATTGAGCCTGCGCACCCGCTTCCACAATCACGAGCAAACGCCGGTTGACCAACGAATCGATTGCACCGGAACCGATTTGCGTTAATTGCACCGGTTTTTCCAAAATTACATTTTTCGGAAGATACAACACAAAGCCGTCTTGTACAAACGAAGTATTAAAAGCGGTCAGCCCGTCGCCTTTCGTTTCCGCCTGCTTATTATAATATTGTATAAAAAGTTCGGGATGTTTTTCGGAAAAATCGTTTAATCCGCCGATAAAAACGCTATTCGGAAGTTCGTAAGATACATCTTCCGCAAAAAAACGGCCATTGACTACATAATATGAATAGGCGCTCATATTCGGAACGTTGCAATGAAACACTTTACGCGGTTGCAATGGAAAATCCGCACGATTTAAATAAAATCCGAAATCGGGCGATAAAAGTTCGGCAAGATTCGTATGTTGATATTTCTCCGAAGGATGATTCGGCAATCCTTTTCGGCTAAAATTTTCAAAAGCTTTTGCACGATATTCATTGAGTAAAGACGAGCAACCTTCGTCGACCGTCGTTTTGTGTGTATTGAAAAAATCGATGTATTGTTTCATTTCAATTTCCAATTATTTCAACCAGTCATAACCCTTTTCCTCCAACTCCAAAGCCAACTCCGGCGCTCCCGTCTTAATAATCCGCCCATTGTACAAAACATGAACAATATCGGGCTTGATATAATCCAACAGCCGTTGATAATGTGTGATGACAATCGTAGCGTTATCCGGCCGTTTCAATTGATTCACTCCGTGTGCTACAATGCGTAAAGCGTCGATATCCAAGCCGCTGTCGGTTTCGTCCAAAATCGCTAATTTCGGTTCGAGCATCGCCATTTGGAAAATCTCGTTGCGTTTCTTTTCTCCGCCCGAAAATCCTTCATTGACCGAGCGATTGACCAAATTCTTGTCTAATTCGACTACCGCCTGCTTCTCGCGCATCATCTTCAAAAATTCGCCGGCCGAAAGAGGATTTTCGCCCTTGTATTTCCGGTGTTCGTTTACCGCCGTGCGCATAAAATTAACCATACTCACGCCCGGAATTTCCACCGGATATTGAAAACTCAAAAATAATCCCATGCACGAACGTTCTTCGGGCGGCAATTCCAACAGGTTTTTGCCCTCGAAAATCACTTCGCCCACCGTAACTTCGTAGGCCGGATGCCCCACCAAAACGGCCGAGAGTGTACTTTTCCCCGAACCGTTCGGCCCCATGACGGCATGGACTTCTCCCGCATTTACTTGTAAATTCAAACCTTTTAATATTTCTTTCCCGTTGATGGAAGCGTGTAGATTGTTTATAGTAAGCATTTTTATTTTAAATTATTCGCACAAAGGTACGCGATTTTTTTTAATTCCCAATTTTATGCTTACCTTTGCCTCTGTTTTATAACAATGTTCTTTTACAATGATTAATCGTATTTTGATCCGGATTAAAATCCTGCAAATAGTGTATGCTCACTACCAAAAAAGCGCTACCTCATTGAATAATGCCGAAAACGAACTGAATCGGAGCCTGCAAACAGCCTACAACCTGTATCATTATCTTTTGCTGCTCATCGGGATATTGACCGATATGGAACAGAAAAAAATCGATTCCCTGCAATACAAATTCCTTTTTTCGGAAGAAGACCGGAATCCCAATCTTCGCTTCGCCAACAACCGTTTGGCCGAAGAATTACGCACCAACGAAGCTTTGGAAAAATTCGCCAATCAATATGGCCATCTCTGGGACGAAGACGACCGCGTACTCCTTCAAAATTTACGGAAAGAAATTCTGGAATCGACGATTTACCAAGAATATTTACAACAAGAAGATAATTATGAAGCCGACCGGAAAATCTGGTACAATATTTTCAAAAATATTATTTTAACAAACGAATCTTTCCTCGAATCGCTCGAAGAAAAAAATATTTACTGGCAAGACGATTTTGAAACCATTGGCTCATTCGCCCTTAAAACCATCAAACGAATAGAAGAAAACAATCCGCAACAAATGCTATTTTCAATGTTCCGCGACGACGACGATCGCCGCTTCGCACTTACACTCCTCCACAAAACCATCCACGAAAAAGACGAAAGCAGCGAACTCATCAACCGGCAAATTAAAAACTGGGATTTGGAACGAATCGCCTCCATCGACCTCTATATTATGCAAATGGCTCTGGCTGAAATCAAAAACTTCCCCGAAATTCCCATCAATGTTTCGTTGAACGAATACATCGAATTGGCGCGTTATTACAGTACGCCGAAAAGCGCTTTGTTTATCAACGGCATTTTGGACAAAGTCGTAACCGCTTTGCAGAAAGAAGGGAAATTGTTTAAAAATTAAATAAACCATCCGCAAAAATATCCCCAATCTTCTCACAATTCTTATTTTTTGTGTACAAATAATGAAATATTTTTCAAAATTGTCATTTTTGCACACAATAAGTAAAATTTATTTTCAAAAAATATCATTTTCTAAAAAGAATATTTACCTTTGTGGCGAAGAAAGTGAACAATTATGCAAATATTTTTTTTGAAGAAAGTAGAAAAATTAAAATTTTGATCGTTTCATTTTCGACAAACTTTGTTTTTAGTTGTCCGTATGGAATATTAATTAAAATAATAAGTAAAAAAATGAAACGAATTAGTTTTATTGTGGCGGTAATCTGCACATGGGTTGTTGTCGATTTTACACAAGCACAAGTTACAATCGGTAACCCGAATGCTCCTGCTCAGGGGGTAAGTTTAGATTTGGATGGTTCTGTGGGCGGCTTGCTCTTACCTCATGTAGAAATTATTGATTTGAATGCGTTGCCCGAAAGTATTTCCGACGCAAATCCAACGATCGTCCCGAATGATCTTTCCGGATTATTGATTTACAACACCAACGCGACAAATGCAACGATTCCTGCCGGAATTTATGTTTGGAACGGTTCGGCATGGAAAAAATTTACTCCTGTCCTTTCCGGTAGCAACAATTCTCAATCCGCCGATACCGGCAATAATTAAAAGTTAAATCTAAATTAAAATAAAAATGAAGAAAGTTATTATTTTATCGATGATTGCCATTTTGATGACAATCACTCCGGATGTAAATGCACAAGTTAAAATCGGAGCAGGAGAGCCTACCCCTGGTACGGTTCTTGATTTGAGCAGCACTGCCATCGGCGGTTTGCTGTTACCTAATTTAACACTTGATACACAATGGGATATTCCTGCAAGTTGGAATACAACGGCGGCCGAATTACCTGTCGGTTTAATGATTTATAACCTTGACGGCGGCTCCTTAGAACCGGGTGTTTATGTCTGGATGAATGAAACGGACGGTTGGCTACCGGCCAGCTCGGAAAAAATCGTAACGATCAGTTTCGATACAAATGGCGGAGATAATGCACTGCCGGATACAAAAGCACTTGTTGGTTTTAATTATCCCGCTTTGCCTGATGCAATCAAAACGGATACTCAAACACCGGTTACTCACAGCTATAAATTTCTCGGATGGTTTACAGAAGCCGATGGAGGAAACCAAATAACAGCCGACTCCATTGTTACCAATGAAAAAAGCCTTACTTTATACGCTCATTGGAAAGACACGCCATTAGACCTCACATCCAATAAAGATTTGGTACGCAATGCATTCAACGTTATATCCCATTTGCTGGAAGATTTTAGAGACGGCGATTTTGTAAAGGAATTGCATACATACGCACGAATCAACGACAAAAAGCCAAATAATGGCGAAGGTAGTAGCGGTAATGGCGAAGACAGCGGCAACGGCGGCAGCGGCAATGAAAACCAACAGTCCGGCAGCACCGATTTTGCAGAAAAAGTAGGCAAAGTATTCGAGCCGTTCTGGTTTGAATTATTGGAAGATATTGACCATGATGGTACCTATGTAGATGGAACAACGATTCAAAATTGTACCATTACAAGTCCTGTTTCTAAAAATAATTTAGCCGACAAAAGATATAAAATTAATTATGATGAGCATATATGGCAGTATAGAGACCTGTGTAATACGAGAAAAGACAACTTTACAGTTGCAAAAGATGTCTTTGGCGAGGAAACGCTTGCTTGGAAAGATGCAGTATATGAATTTAAACCGGAGTATTATTTTAGAGAATTTATTGGAGAACTCCTTCCTGAATATTTATCAAAAGAGGGTGAGGATTTGCCTCTCATTGGACGCTTAAAGAGCGAGTACCTCATTAATGGATATACAGTTCCAAATACCATGAATTTTGTTAAGATTCCTGCTATGACAGCTAAAGGCGCTAACAAGCAAAGAGGTTTGGCATCTTGGGCGAGAACAGAGAATCCGGGTAGTAATGAGGTAAAGTTGCAATTCCCCAGTGCAGCAGAATTAGATCGGTTTTCTAAGGCTTTAGACAAAGCATTTGAGGCCCGACTTACTAGTATTATAGAGCCACTTAAGAGTATTGACCCTGGTAATGTGCCTGGTGCGGTAGGTATTCTTAGCGGTGTGTTAGGGCCTTTAAATAAATTTTATACCGATATTGCTAATGGTAGCTTTGTACAAGGTATTGTAAAAGATGCTGATGATAATGATGTTGCTACAATTATTCCTGAAAACACGCGTCAATTATCCGTCGGCGACTATACCGATGAATATATAAAACTTTACCAGGCAACAGCGGCATCGGAAAAACACGAATTCTGGGGTCCTAAAGAAGGCGTAGCTACTTACAAAATATTTGGCGCCAACGGTGATCCCGACACGGTAATCGCCCAAATCAATATAGTAGATGTATTGTATGATGGCAACGGTTTTCCCAAAAAAGGCGTAGCATCGTTGTATGCTAATCCGGTTCATGGAGACATTGTATTCGAGCGCGAGCGCGCTACCCGTTTGCGTGCCGATCTTACGTTGAAAAGCGACATACGCCCCGATGAAGAATTGTTCGCTTCTCTAACGTTGCATTTGGCAAACGGAAGCGTATTTATACTTTCCATACCCGACTATTTCGGCGACTTGTTTGGAGGTGAAACGGAAAGAACCTCCCGTTTAGTCAACGAAGTAGATTTGAAAGTGGTACAAGGCGAACTTACCGTTGAGGGTTCTGCCGACTGGGCGGCTATTCGCTCGTTGGATTTGGATCATAATCTATGGGCAGTAGCGGATGTAAGCACCGTTAATGAATATACAGAGTTGTATGTCTATCGCAATGGCATCAAAATAGGCAAATTATTCGGCAAAAACGAACATCCCGAATATGTATGGATTCGATGGTTGAATCCGGACGGAACAATGCTCGAAGAAGAAAAAACCTCTATTTATTGGAGCGATCTTCGCGATTTGGCCATAAATGTATTTTATCAATTGTAATCTCATCTCTATTATATAGACCCAAAACGAAACGAGGCTGTCTTTGTGAGATAGCCTCGTTTTTTTCAGGGTAAACGCACGAAAATTAAGTGAGCAATAGTTGTTTTAAATAATTCATATCATAAGCGGCTTTGAGCCTTCTCTTTTTAAGAGAGAATTTATCGTTTTTGTCATGAATGATTTGCAGGGCGATTTTTCTCAAAGTAGCAAGATTTTCAGCTGCATATCCTTTCTTTGTCCGGTTGTTTTCTTCTCATTCGCTTCCCGGCAAGCTTCTATCCTGACTAAGGTTTGGATACCTGCCCATTGTTCCAAATGTTCCTTCAATAACATTTCTTTGGCGTTAAGGATGCTGCATTTACGGGTTTCATACCATCCGTGAGCGTATTCCTATTATGCGCCTTGTGACGATGAACTTCACAAGTTCAAAATTGCAAAACCAGCTGTCGGTAAGCAAATAATCGAAAGGGAAATTAGGATTGTCAAGAAAACGAGAAAATACATCTTTCCCACACTTAAGTATTTGATATAAAGCACTTTTCCCATAATGCGAAATGTCTTTTATTTCAAATAGAGGAAAAAGGATCAGAAAAATAAACTTCTGAAAACCAGTATATTGAGTGTTTGATTTATCAACAGAGAGAAACATTTTGTCAGAAATTTTCAAAGAATGCAACTCCATAAAAAGAGACGGTGGCTTGCGCGCCGCAGGCGGTTCGGGTTGGATTGACGGCGGAACAGATAACAATGCCGGCGGATCAGGTTATGCATCAGACCCGGCTGTTCACAAAACCGAACCCATCGGTAGCGGATTAGCCATTTTGGTATTATTCGGTGCCGGTTACGCTTTTGCAAAACGCAGAAGGAAATAATTATTTACTGATCTTGTATGTCTATATGTAGGTTTTATGGATTCCTCTTGTTACGTTCGCCCCGGTTTTTTTTAGCAAGCCAAACATTATTAAAGAAAAATACTTATCTTTGCGGCTCACTTTTTAAATAACACAAATATGACATTAAGCATTTTATTAGACGCAGCTGCTCCGGCATCACAAACCAGTTCGTGGATGACTTTTCTTCCGCTAATTTTGATTTTCGTAGTGATGTATTTTTTCATGATTCGTCCGCAACAAAAGAAACAAAAAGAAATCGAAAAACAACGCGCCTCTTTAAAAACCGGCGATAAAGTGATTCTTTCGGGCGGAATTTTCGGCAAATTGAAAGAAATCAACGATACGGATTATGTAGTTGAAATTGCCGAAGGCGTGAAAATTAAAGTCGAAAAATCGGCTGTCTTCGCCGCCGCGCAATGAAAATGGATAAGGAAACCCGAAAACGAAAAGCCAAAGCGTTTTTTCAAAGTCAAACGTGGAAAAATATTTTGGTTTTTCTGCTTTTTGTCGCCCTCGCTTTCGGTTTCTGGATTGCCCAATATTCGGAACTATAAATCGAAATGAAAATTCTAGGTATTACCGGCGGCATCGGAAGCGGCAAATCCGTCGTTTCCAAATTATTGGAAATTAACGGAATACCGGTTTATAATACCGACATCGCCGCAAAAAAAATCTATGATTCTTCGCCGCGCATCCGCCAAAAACTGATTCAACGGTTCGGTGAAGAATTGTATGCCGGCGGTTTACTCAACCGAAAACTTTTAGCTTCTCATATTTTTCAATCACCCGAGGATTTAAAGTTTGTTAATTCAATCGTTCATCCCGAAGTCGAAAATGACTTTGAAGACTGGAAAAATCAATTCCCCGGTAAAAAATGGGCCGGCATCGAATCTGCCATTTTATTTGAATCGGGATTGCATCAAAAAACAGACATAGTTATCAATGTTTCAGCCGATTACGAAACAAAAATTGCACGGGTGCAACAGCGCGACAAGTTCTCGCGTGAAGAAATCGACTGCCGCATCCGGCAACAAACCGACGACACAACTCGCTGTGAATTAGCGAATTTCACAATAATTAACGATAATAGCCATGCTTTGCTCCCGCAAATAGAAAAAATGTTAAATCGATTCGAGTAATCGGATTTTAGCGTAAATTTGCAGCGGAAATTCAAAATTAGAGAATTATATGTTAAAAGAAATTCTATCCGTATCCGGTAAACCCGGATTGTTCAAACTGATTTCACAAGGGAAAAATATGTTTATCGCCGAATCCTTGCTCGATCACAAACGCGGGCCGGTATATATGCGTGACAAAGTGATTTCGCTGGGCGATATTTCAATTTATACCGATGAAGAAGAAAAACCTTTGCGGGAAGTCCTTCACAACATCCAAGAAAAAGAAAACGGACAGGAAATCGCGTTCGATAAAAATATTTCAAGCGAAGAATTGAAAAAATATTTCGAGTCGGTTTTGCCGAATTTCGATAAAGACCGCGTGTATCCGTCCGACATCCGGAAAATAATGTCGTGGTATAATCTCTTGGTTAAAGAAGGATTAGCTGATTTTTCGGAAGAAGAAAAAACAGAACCGGAAGAAGAAAAAGCCGAAGAAACAGCGTTAATCGAAGAAAATATATAAAATTATGGTTGAATTTGATGACGCAACCGCAGTAAAGTTTATTCAAAACTATCTGCCGCAGGAATTAAAAGAACGCTTCGAAGAAGACGACATCTATTATTTTTTGGATGTTATCGGTGAGTTTTACGAAAAACTGGATTGGTTAAGCGATGACGACGAAGCGCAGGAAGAGGCGAAGTTAATCGCTTTTATCATCAAAGAAGCAAAGAAAGACAAAATCGGAAATTTTTCGGAAGAAGAAATTCGTTTAGTGCTAGCTGCAGAAGCCGCCTATTCGGATACTTTGGATATTCCCGAATAATTTTTTGAACCAATTCATTCGGAATTTGTTATTTATATACTATACATCAACAATTTAAATTATTTTAAAATGAAAAAAACGAATTTATTCGCGTGTTTATTTTTGAGCGTAGCCATCCTGTTTTCAGGTTGTGGCGCAAGCAACACCGTTAAAGGTACGGGAATCGGCGCAGGCGCAGGCGCAGCAATTGGTGCAGGAATCGGCGCTTTGTTGAATGGCGGCAAAGGCGCTGCTTGGGGTGCAGGAATCGGCGCAGCAGTCGGCGGTGGTGCAGGCGCCTTAATCGGCAACAAGATGGACAAACAAAAGAAAGAATTGGAAGCCATCAAAAATGCACAAGTAGAATCAATCAACGACGGCCAAGCCATCAAAGTTACATTCGATTCGGGTATCTTGTTTGCTACCAACTCCAGCACATTGAATGCTGCTTCGCAAAGCGCTTTAATTCAATTTGCCGCTTCGTTGAAAAACACTCCCGACACCGATGTTAAAATCGCCGGTCATACCGACAGCACGGGCAACGAAACCACCACCAACCTTCCTTTGTCGAAAAAACGCGCCGACGCAGTTTCTACATTCTTGGCAGGTCAAGGAGTTTCTGCAGCTCGTTTGGCAACAGAAGGTTTCGGTTCTTCCCAGCCGGTTGCTGATAACAGTACCGCTGCCGGAAAACAAGCGAACCGTCGTGTTGAAGTCTACATCATCCCGAATGCGAAGATGATTCAGGATGCACAAAACGGAACGTTGAAATAAAACGGCGTTTTTTAGAACGTATATCACGCAAATTTTCGCAATTTAAATACATTTGCGAAAATTTGCGTGATTTCTTTTTATCGGCGGGATATTGTAGGTAAATGTCCCGAAGATTAGAATTTCGTTTATCCAACCAACAACCGTTTCACCGCTTCCGAAATCAATCTTCCTTCGGTTTTTCCGGCTAAAACTTTCGTTGCAACACCCATCACTTTTCCCATGTCTTTGGCGGATGTGGCGCCAATTTGTGCGATGATTGCCTTTATTTGAGTTTCCAGTTCTTCGGGCGACAATTGTTGCGGAAGATACGTTTCCAAAACCGTAACTTCGGCCAATTCTTTTTCGGCCAAATCGGCGCGGTTTTGTTCGCTGAAAATTGCTGCGCTGTCTTTTCGTTGTTTAATCATGCGTTGCAGGATTTTCACGGCAGCATCGTCCGATAACTCGCCGTCGGCTCCTTTGGCCGTTTTCGCTTCGAGAAATTCTTTTTTAGCACCGCGCAAGGCTTCCAAACGCACTTTGTCTTTGGCTAACATGGCGGCTTTAATGTCGTTGCTGATAGTGTCGAATAAGTTCATAATATTTTGTATTTTTAATCGTTCGACAAAAGTACGAAAAATTTTAATTCGATCCGCTTTCTTTGACACAACGAACACTCATTGTTATCACCCGATACAAATTCATCGACAAGGAACCGTTGTACAACGTATTATAACCGGTTGCCTGAATATACCAACAATGTTCATCATCATTCGGCGGCACATCGGCAAACCAACATCCCCAAACGCTGAAAGTGGTCGCTTGCGGTTGTCCGTAGGCATTCGACGACATTCCCGCCGGTATCGCGTTGAAACCCGAATTAAGCGGATTACTTTGCGGATAACCGCCCCAACTGTAAGTCGAACTGTTATCATTCGCCTTGAACGTCAAATTATGGGCTTTCATTTTCTTTCCCGACACATAATCGCCGCCCATCGAATTGGACATTGCCTTCCAATCGTCGGGTGAAGGCAATTTCCAACCGGCCGGACAAGCGGTGCGCGCTTTAGTATAAGTGTATAAAAAGCCCCATTGATCGGCAAACGAATCGAAATCCATCTCATGATCCAAACTGTTCATTCTGTATTTTGCCGTGCTTCCGGCCGAAGCGGCGGGTGTGTAGATGATTTGATCGCCGCTACGCGCCACCGACACATAAGCGCCAATGCCGCTGTAATAACCCGGATTCAGCCGGATGGAATCTACCGCTTCTCCGTTCGGACGACGGGAAGTTCGCAAGTTTTGCGTCATCCAACATTGTTCGCCGAATTGTTTCACGGAATAGATATTTCCGTCAATGTCCGTAACCGGCCGGCATTGATCGGCCGCGCCGCCTCCCAGATATACCCACCGAAGGCCGTCCCATACATACAAACCGTTGCCTTGTAGCACCGTTTGGTCGATATTATACACCACCATGCCTTGGGCGTCGGTTTTGATGCGTCCGCCGGCCACCGTATCTTCCGGTAAAGCCTCGTCGAAAGTCAGTGCAAACCACGTGGGATCGAATTTCAACGCTACCTGCGGATACAACAATCCCAAATGCTTATCGCCCGCCTGCGAAAGATCCAATACGGCTCCTTTACCCGGCTTGGATTCACCGCCGATGGCTACTTGCGCTTCCAAATTAACAACGCAAATGATCAGTAACAAAAAACAAAATATCTTTTTCATACTTTTTTCTATTAAAAAGTGATTACTCTTTGATGCAACGAACCGGCATTTCGGCGTCGAAATCGGAAATCATTAATTCGTCCGAACTGTATTCTATGCTTGCCGAACCCACATCGCTTGTCATCCATTGTGTCCAAATTCCGAATCCGATTCCGTCGTTGGAATCCATTCGTCCGGAAGGGAAAGCTTTAAATCCCGAATTGCGAGCGTCGGTAGCGTCGAAACCGCCCCACTCCACCGCCGAACGGCCGCTCGAAAACACATCCGGAATATATGATGCACCGTCCGATTTCATTCGTTTGCCGGCATCGGCGCCCAATGCAGTCGCCAAAACCGCAAAATCGCCGGTCGAAGGCACTTTCCATCCAAAAGGACAGAGATTGTCGATTTCCGAACGGAAATAAATACAGCCGAATTTCTGTGCATAAGCAGCCGGTAAAAGCGTATATTCGGTGGTATTGATCGTAAAATGAACCGGGTCGGCCGGGTCGTCATTTAGTTTTTTGTAACTCACCTCCCCGTTTTCCCATTTCACTTGAATACATTTCGCGCCGTCGCTTGCCGGATTCAATAAAAGATGTTCCAAAACAACACCCGTCGATTTGCGCGAAACTTGTAAATTTTTAGCCATCCAACATTGTGTGCCGATTTGAACCGCAGGATATACATTCCCGTCTATATCGCGCACTTCGGAACAACGATCGGCCGGACCACCCTTGACATATTGCCAAGCCTTGCCTTTCCACACATAAAAGCCCAAACCGTTCAAAACGTTTGCATTGGAATTGTAAGCCAACATCCCGACCACCGAAGCGGAATCGGTTGCAGTCAATGCATCTAAAACAAAATCGGCCGGACCGGTTGATAATTGCACCTTCGGATGAAGTAATCCCCGGTCATGCGCTTGCGACAAATCCAAGCCCGCACCCGGTATAGGATCGTTGCCGGAACCCATGGCGACCTGAGCCGTCAAAGGAATGGTCGAAATCCAATTGAATAAAAACAGGAATGTTATCATTTCATACACACACAATACTTTCTTCATTTTCTTTATTATTAGAATTTGCTCACAAAGATAGCAAATAATTTATTTCCTTATTGTAACTTTGCACGCAACTTAAAAATTATGACTCCTTACCTCCAAATTGATCATCTGACCAAATCGTTCGGCGATTTGCTGCTCTTCAACAATATTTCTTTCGGCATTGCCGAGGGCGACCGCATCGGCTTGATTGCCAAAAACGGAAGCGGAAAAACAACTTTATTAAATATCTTGACCGGAAAAGAAGATTACGACAACGGCGAAATCGTTTTCCGGAAAGATTTGCGAACGGGTTATTTAGATCAAAATCCGCAATTTAATTCCGAAGAAACGGTGGATGATTTAATTTCAAAATCGAAAAATCAACTGCTTGCCAAACAAATTATTACGCGATTTAAAATCAACGATTGCTCCAAAAAAACAGGCGAATTGTCGGGCGGACAACTCAAACGCATCGCTTTGGCTTTGGTTCTCGCTACCGAACCCGATTTGCTGATTCTCGATGAACCTACCAACCACCTCGATTTGGAAATGATCGAATGGCTCGAAGATTATCTTTCTCGCAGCAATATTACTCTGTTGATGGTTACGCACGACCGCTATTTTTTAGATCGCGTATGCAATGAAATCATCGAAATCGACAACCGGCAAATCTATTCTTATTCAGGCAATTATAATTATTATCTCGAAAAACGGCAGGAACGTCTGGACACCCAATCGTCCGACCTCGACCGCGCCAACAACCTCTTCCGCAAGGAGTTGGAATGGATGCGCCGCCAACCGCAAGCCCGCGCCACGAAAGCGCAATACCGCATCGACGCGTTTCACGATTTGGAGAACAAAGTACAACAAACACGCACGGAAGGCAATGTGAAATTGGACGTAAAATCTTCCTATATAGGAAATAAAATATTTGAAGCGCAAAATATTTCCAAACGTTTCGACGATTTGATCATTACGGATAATTTCAATTATATTTTTGCCCGCTACGAAAAAATGGGCATTGTGGGCAACAACGGCACTGGAAAATCGACCTTCATCAAAATGCTGATGGGCGAAGTTTCACCCGACAACGGCCGTTTCGACATCGGCGAAACCATCCGCTTCGGCTATTACAGTCAGGATGGCCTGCAATTCGACGAACGGATGAAAGTGATCGACGTGGTGCAAAACATCGCCGAAGTCATCGATTTAGGCAACGGGAAGCGGCTTACCGCCTCGCAATTTCTACAACATTTTTTGTTTACGCCCGACAAACAGCATAACTTTGTTCATAAGTTGAGCGGTGGCGAAAAACGCCGTCTATACCTCTGTACCGTGTTAATCAAAAACCCGAATTTCTTGGTTTTAGACGAACCGACCAACGATTTGGATATTGTTACACTCAATATTCTGGAAGAATATCTGGCTTCGTTCAAAGGGTGCGTGATTGTGGTTTCGCACGACCGCTATTTTATGGATAAGGTGGTCGATCATCTGTTGGTTTTTCAGGGGAAAGGCGAAATCCGGGATTTTCCGGGAAATTATACGCAGTATCGGGAAGCGGAAAAAATGGTGCAAAAACCGGTTAAAGAACCTGTTACAAAAAATCAAAACGAAAAAAATCCCCGTCAAGAATCCAATAATAAACTTACCTTCAATGAAAAGCGCGAATTGGAAAGTTTGGATAAAGCAATTCCCGCCCTCGAAGCCGAACAAAAACAATTGGAAGCGGAATTATCGTCCGGCGCTTTATCGAATGATGAATTATTGGTGAAATCGCAACGTATCAGTCAGATTATTGGGGAATTGGGGGGAAAGGAGATGCGGTGGTTGGAGTTGTCGGAAAAGTTTTGATTTTTGATACGCCGAAAAAACTCTCTTTCAAAACGGATACCCAATCGCCAAATAAACCGCCGACTGCTTCCAAAAATTCCCGTGAAACAAAACAAACCGCTTCTCGGCAGCCGTAGGGTCATACACACGCGTACCGGCATCCAATCGCAAAATCAAAAAACTCAAATCCAAACGCAAACCCACGCCGGCGCCGACCGCCATTTCTTTATAAAATTGATTCCATCGAAACAAACCGCCCGGTTGATTGGGATAATCCTTGACCGTCCAAATATTGCCGGCATCCACAAACACGGCCGGTTCCAGCCACGAAAAGATTTTATGCCGGTATTCCAAATTCAGAATCAAATTCATATCGCCGACATGCGTGGTGGGATCGCCGCTGTTTCCTTGAAACGAACCCGGCCCCAAATAACGGGTACGCCAACCTCTCACACTGTTCGGCCCACCTGCAAAATATCGTTTTTCAAACGGTAAAATACTTGAATTTAAATAAGGAACCGCCAATCCCAAACCGGCATGAAAAGCCAACGAAGCGGCCGGTGTAAGGTAAAACGTTTCCGCCCAATCCAATTCGCCTTTCAAATATTGCGCAAAAGGATTTCCCAGAATATTGTATTGTCCGGAGGCCGGTAAAGGTGCATCGAACAGCTTGGAAATCCCATAAAGCACATTTCCCGACGTTTCAAAATGCAAACGGAAAGTGTAAAGCCGGCTGCGCACCCGCCCGGTTTCGGCATTGCTGAAAATCAAATTGTAGTTGATTCCGGCGGTAAAAACATCGGCATAACTGAGTTTGGTCAACGGATCGACTACTTCATCCAAATAATGTTGAAACAATCCGGATTTCCAAGGCATATTTACATAGTTAATATCCAACAAGTTAAGTGATTGTGAAAACGATTGCCGTTGCGACGTCCAATTGAATTGCCAATGAAAATTCAAAAAATTGCGGATGTATTCGGGTCGCCGCTGCACATTAAATTCCAGACCGTATTGCGTTTGCGTATGAAAATTTTCGGATAAATACGCGCCCAACCAAGGCAAATGAAAAGTGGAAAAAGTGAGCGACGGACTGACTCCCAATTCATAATAATTATGGTTTAAAGCCTCGTCCACAGCATCGCCCGATTGTCCGGCTACCCACTCATAAGCGCCGCGAAAACGAATATTAAACTGTTCCGAACCATTGAAAAGATTTAAATTGCCGTAATTCACATCCACCGCCAAGCCCAAATCGCCGGCTTTGTTAGTGCCTTCGCCCGTGATTTGCACCGAATGATTATTGCCGGGCGTAAGATACAAATTGCAATCGAGTAAAGTGGAATCGGAATAATTATTTTCGACATACTGCACATCGACCCGCCCCACGCAATCCAATTTCTGAAACAAATTGTAAGTATTTTCACCGGCGCGTTCGCGAAACAATTGTTGGGGACGAACCTGCACTTTTTCCGCAATCATGCGGGGACGAAGAAACCGCATCCGGTCGTAATAAATATGAACGCCGTTGTACTCCATCGAATCCGTAATCTGATAACCGCTTTTCTCCAAAGGATCAAAACCGCTGAAAACATTGACCCGCTCCACCTTATAAGGCCGGTCGAAAGCGCTCGTATCGGCCAAAGCCAAACGCAAATCCACTTGATTCGACCGTAAAGCCGTATCTGCCCAATAATGCAAACGGTTTTCCGAAAAAGTGTAATAGCCGCGATTGCGCAATTGCGTAGCGACACGTTTTCGTTCTTTATCCAACATTTCCAAATTAAAAATACTGCCTTCCTTAATCAAACGGCGGTCTTGACGCGGACGAATCACCGAATCGGTGCGATTAGAAGCACGGTTGCGCCGTTGCAACTGCGGCACATCCAAATCATATTGGCGAATCCGGTACGGTTCCCCGTTGTGAATCCTGTAAATCACACTCGCTTTTTTAGCGGCCGTATCCGTTTGCGCCGAAACCTTTGCGTGAAGATAACCCAAATTCCGCATCTCCGTTTCCAATTCCCGCACCGACAGCACCACCGATGATTCTCTGAAAAGAACCGGCGCTTCGCCCATCTTCCGAATAAACCGTTTCATAGCATTCGAATCATTTTTGACCAAACCGTACAAACGCACGGCGCCTTTCGAGGTATTCGGTTTTTGTTGAATGTACGACATGAGTAAGGTTTCGTCGGCGCCTTTATCGTCCATCACAATAGCCATTTTATCCAATAAATATTCGCCTTCGGGAACGAGTTTAGTCGAACTGCACGAATACAGGCCTAAAAACAAAAATATGTAAAAGACGCTTTTTTTCATTTTTTCAATCGACCGAATAATTGTTTAAACGTTTTTGCCTGCCGTTTATACACCAAACCCAGGCCTTGCGTGGTGGGCGCTTGTTCGTAATAACTATTGTTGGTGGCGTTATAAGCCTTCAAAAGCAGATTTCCGGAAGGTATTAATTTATATTCCACGGCAAAATCGCCCGTAAAGTTATTGATTTGCGTGGAATTATTATGATAGCCGACCGTCCCGTTAATCGTAAGCCGGTCGTTGAACAACCGCCCGCTCACATTCAAATCCATATCCATTTGGTCGAAACCGGCATCACGCGTACGAACATCCGTTCCGATCGACCATTTATCACTCAACACGCCCGACAACAATTGATTCAATCCACCGCTGGAAAGCGCCGCCAAGGAATTAACCAATTGCGATGCGCCGAATAACGGAGCATTGTCGCCGGCCGGAAGAAACGATCCGAATGCCAATAAATACGCTAATTCCTTGATTTTCATATCGTCGGTATAAATCAACCCGTTTACTTTGCGTTGCGTATCATCCGATTCGTTGGGTAATAAAATATTGTATTTGACTTGCATTTCGTCGATACTTCCTTTTGCTGTAAGTGCGCAATTGACAGGAACTTGCGGATTTACTACCAAATTAGCAAAACTCGGATCCAAGGTTGTCAAATCGGTGCGAAGATTATAAACCGCCGTCAAATCGAAAGTCGTCGCCATCGGATCGCCGCGAAAAACCAATTCGCCGCCGCGTTGCACTTTGAACGTTTTACGGGCGATGTTGGCGATGGTTAGTCCGGCCGTTCCCGCATCAATTTCGTAATTGCCTTGCAAATTAATATTGGAAGTCGGCAAATCGTATAACAAACGTATGCTGCCGTTTCCGGTAACATCGGCCGCATCGCCGGTAGCCGCATTAAACACCGCGCCGATTTTCAATCCGGGGTCGAACCAAAAATTCAAATTCGTTTTAAATGGAAACGACGAGGAAGCGGAAGATATGGCCGGTTTTAAAACCACGCCCGAAACAAACGTGGAATCGTCGTTCACTTCCGGAGAAAAATAGGTAATATAATCATAATGTTGCGCTGTTCCGGCAGAAGAACGAATATTGACCCGGATCGACGAATGGTCGCCGTGTGTAATATCGCCCGACAAAAGCCAATCATTCGCACTGGGTTTCAGACTCAATAAACCGTTGATACGCAAAGTCCCATAAAACAAACTATCGGTCTGTTTCGGATTATTTAAAACCATGAAATCGCTCAAACTCAACCGAATATCGGGACGGAAACCGGAAAATCCATTGTGTGTCAATCGCCCGTTGGCCGTGAGCGCATGTTGATTTTCATCCAGAATCTTGAAATTTTTCAATTCAATGGATTTTGAATCAAAACGAATCGAATCGTTGATCGTATAACGGGTATTCAACATCGAAATGCCCGCTTGTGCTTGGTTGAAACGCAATATTCCTTCCATATTAGGATGCGTGAGTTTTCCGGAAATTTGTATATCGGCGCCCACATCACCCGACAAACCGAATAAACTTCCGTTCATCATTTCCTGAAACCATTGCAATTCGATGTCGTGAATCTTGGCCGTGAGTGCAACCGAATCGACATCCGGCCGGTAATAACCGCGCACCGTCGAAGGCGGATGATCTTCGTGTGAAAGCGTCGCCCGCAAAGCCAAACCTTGTCGCTCACTACTCCACCCGCTCGTCAGTCGCAAATCGCCAACGGAGCGACCGGCCACCACGATGCTATCCACCGCAAAATCGCGCGAAAAAACCATCGGCGTAGAAAGGATTTGTTTACCCGTAATCTGTCCGTGAACCATTCCCGACAAAGGAAAATCCGATTTCATGGCGCTGAAAAACGACGAGAGCGGAAATTGAGCGATATTGACCGCCAAACTGTCGGTTGGACCGGCCGCAACGATGCCGTCGATGCGAATAAAAGCGCTATCGTTTTCGACATCGTGAAACGCAAAATCATGAATCGAATAACGTCCTTCACGGATTTCGATTTGTGCCGGATTTAAATCGAACATTCGTTCGTTAAGAACTAAAACAGAAGGATTTAAAACGACATTCATATCCGGGAAATTTCCGGCGGCCGGGAGAAATTCGATTTCGGCATCCACGCTTCCGTCGAAATCGTAATTGGACGATTTATTATCGGCATTGAAAATCAGCGACAAATTATTGGCTTTATTCGACAGCGAAACGCTCAATTGCAAGGTATCCAATTCCGAAAAACGAGTATAGGCGCTGGCCGAAAGCCGCATATTGCCGGCGGTAGAACCGTAGTTTCCGATAAACAAAGCCGAATCGGGCAAGGTTTGAGGCAGTGAAAACAAGTGCGCCAAATCGTTCAAATGATTCACGCCCACGTAAAATTGCAGCGATTCGGGAAATTTTTCGCGTTTTTTTGGAAACGGTTTCGCTTTCGGAAATAAAACCGGAAACGTTTCTTTCAACGCTTCTAAAATGCCTGTGTAGGTAAAACGCCCCGACGCTTGTGCGCGCAACCAATCCGAATCAATCGTCAATTGCTTATCTCCTTGATTATTAGAATGATAATTGAAACGGAAAGCCGGTTCGCCGAACATCCCCTGGTTGGTCATCAGAAGCAAACTGTCGATGGCGACGGCCACATCCGTTTTTTCGGGATCGAAACCCCGTACATCGACACGAAATTTTCCCATCAAAAACACATCGCGATAATCCGGTAGAAAATGCAAAGTATCCACATACACACAATCCAAATTGGCATTCAAATGCAACGAAGGCGATTTTTTGCCCACATTGGCCGAAACCGCCAGTCGCAGAGGCAAATTACCGTCGTCGCTATTCAAATCCAAGCGAATCGAATCGCCGGAATACAAAGCTTGGGCGGTCATGCGATTATAAGCATATCCGTTGTAATCGAAGCGATTAACGATTGCATCGGCGGTTATTTTTTGCTTTCCCGAAGCCGGAATTTGTCCTTTCGCCTGCACTTGCAAACTCGCTAAACCAAACTGCGAATCGTTCAACAAGGTTTTTACATCCAATTGCAACGTTTGCGCCGAAAAATCAAAGATAGCGGTTTCGTTGGAAAAATCATAACCGCCGCTACCGGTCAGAAATACGTCACCCCGATGGGTTTGGGCAGTCAGTTGGGTTTGCAATCGATTCAATTTTCCGCGTAAAAAGCCGGTCAATCGCAACGAGCCGAGATGCAAAGGCAAATCGGCGAAAAACAATCGTTGCAAAACATCCATGCCCAACGAATCGGCCGATAATTCTTCCAGATCTACTTGTAACGGAGAAGTTTGCCATTGCGTATAATCGTCCATCAAAGCATTCATATTCAATCGGATACGATTTTTACAAGCCATTTGAAACGAATGAAGATTCAATTGCGGCAACCGTCCTTCAGATTCTCCCGAAATCGAAATTGTGTCGTTCCAACCGGCCAAAGGCGCATAAAACACCCGAATATCCTGCGGATGAATATTGGTTTGCGACAAAACAATTTGATATTGATCACCCGACAAAACAGCCTGCGGAATATTCAATTCGGAACGAGGTAAACGAATCCGGAAATCGTGCAACGAATAATTTTCATCTACCATTTGAAATTTCGTACGCAAATCTTGAACCGCAAACCCGCTTTTCTCCGAAAAGGCCAATTGTTTTAATTGGATATCCATGAATGAAAACTTGATTTGCAATTCTGCAATCAATTGAATATCATGCACTTGAATATGATTAAAATCGAATAAACTATCGGCGGACAAAACTTCGGAAAGCACATTATATTCGATTTTCCCCTTTTGTAAACGAATCGTTTTAATCGCAGTTTGGAATTTGGAAGCGGTCGTATCCGGCGTATCGAAAGCAAAAGCGTCTATCAAAAATTGAAAATTAAAATCGGCATTTACACTGTCTTTTTGAATTTTAATGATAAAATCATCCAACAGTATATCTTTGATTATCAATTGATTATTCCAAAGTTTCCATAAATTGAGCCGGGCATCCAAATTTTCGGCGTAAAGCAAAGTGTCGCCTTTCAAATCTTCCGCATAAATTCCTTCCAATCGCAAATGATGAAAGGGAGTAAACGATAATTTATTGATTTTTATCCGGTTATGTGTTATTTCCATCAGTTCGGATAAAGCAATTTCTTTTATCTTTTGTTGCACTGGCGGCAGGCGCAACAAAAGATAAAACAATCCCGTCAAAATGATGGGGACGGCGAGTGCAATCAGCGTTATTTTCAAGCCTTTTTTAATATCTTGACTTTTGATTTTACGGCAAAAATACAAGAAATATTTGAGAAAACGTACACTACTTCCCCGTATCTAAAAATGTTTTTGTACTTTTGTACTCAAATTCCATAAAGCAACAAAAACTCAAATGATTTTATTCTTTCAAACGCCCGTATCCTCCGTTTTAGCGGTACAGACAACCGGAAAATTACAATCCTCCGACATCGACAAACTGATTTGGCTTTTCAATGGAGCTGAATTATTATCCGCCGAAAATTTGCAAGGCCGCTTTATCGGCCCGCGCCGCGAAATGATTACTCCTTGGAGTACCAATGCCGTCGAAATCACGCAAATTATGGGGATACAAGGGATTCTTCGGATTGAAGAGTTTTTTGAAGTTTCAGACCGTCATGGCGCACTTGATGCGCCATCCCATGACCAACCGGCTTTCGACCCGATGTTGCAACGACAATACGACTCCCTCGACCAAAATATTTTTACCCTCAACAAACAACCCGAACCTATTATTGCCATCGAAGATATTGCCGCATATAACGCAAAGGAAGGCTTGGCTTTGAGCGAAGATGAAATCCGCTACTTAAATTCAGTCAGCGAAAAATTGGGACGAAAACTGACCGACAGCGAAGTCTTAGTATTTTCGCAAGTCAATTCCGAACATTGCCGCCACAAAATATTAAACGGAATTTTCGTAATCGACGGCGTGGAAAAAGAATCTAATCTGATTCAATTAATTAAAAAAAC
>BNWW01000015.1 GCA_025999115.1 Bacteroidia bacterium | reverse complement strand
TGATATTATAATTTAAAAATGAATAAATTGCATTTTTTACAATGCAAAATACGCGATTTTCTATCCGTAAATCTGCCACGATTTTGTTTATTGATGCAACAATATTGTTTTTTTGCAATTATTTCGGATCAGCGGGAAATCGCGTGGTTCTGCTAAACATTAATTTAGAGGATTGGCGCCATGAAATGGCGTTCGGGCAACCGCAATGGGCGCCCGAATGCCCAGAGGGCAGACATCTTTGTAGCCGTGGCGCGTCAGCGCACGGTAGGCATTTAGCCCCCAAATAGAGCCGCGTAGCGGCGATACATCCGCATTAAAGTGTCGCCGCTACGCGGCTCTGGGCAGGTATGTACATCGTTACCGTGGGCTGACGCACCACGGCTACAAAGATGGCGGCGATCTGCGCCTTTACACTAAATTAATGTTTAACTAAAACAGGATTTTACAGCTGATCCAAAGATTCTTCTTGAGTTGTCCGAGAGATTTTTGTACACTGGAGTGTCGATTTTTACAATATTTTTTATATTAGAGTATAAAAAATTTGTAAGGAGCCTGATTGATTTTCAAAATATACACTCCTGAAGCTGGCAGCGTACGCTGATAGGTGTTTTGTGCCCATCGTTGCTCTATCAATTGTCCGGTAACGGAATAAAGTTCAATCACGGCAGCACCTTGAAAAGTGGCATAGAGCATTCTGTTTTTAACAGAGATAGCCGGAGACACTGATTGCGTATTTGTTTCTATTCCCGTCGGCACATCCTCTACTTGCTCGATACTGTAAGTCAACGTTGTAAAATCGAGGGTAAACCGGTGAAGGCCTCTCGTATAGATCGGATATTTACTGTTCGCGGCCAGTCCGTCGGGACGGAGGAAGTTAGGCGTGAGTGTACATTCTATCTTTTTGCCGTTCGTATTACCGACTTCCACCACATTTTGCGTAGATAGTTGACCGATGGCTGCCGGAAGCGCCACATTTCCCGCTGTGTTTTCAAACATCGAAACCGTAGTGGTTTGAGCATCACAGTAGGCGCGTATTCGTTCATCGTCGTTGATAACGGCATAAAACGTAACGGTTGTGTCGGAATCGAGCGTAAACGAAGCTCTTTCTACGGCATTGGGATTATTGTCTGTCCGGTTGGTTCCGTAATTATCCTGATAAACAACGGCAAATTGATGCAGATTGGCCCATCCTTCGTTTTGGGTTTCTCCGTCCGGTTTCGGCTCGGCGCCCCATTTGGTATCCCATTTATTGTTCTTAAAAAACTTTTTCAGCGATAAACTGCATTGGTATGCGTTGTCGGAGCCTTCTATCGGGGTCATCAAATAGCGGTCGTCATTTGGAGCAGTCGCTCCGCCCCAATCGGTTTCGGTCGCTTTGTCGGTAACCCAAAGCGGTTTTACTACCAACTTGACATCTCTTTCGGGAAGCGGTTTGCCCAAGTATTGTGCAATCAAGCGGGTATAATTGGCCAATGTGGGCGCTTTGCCATCATAGAGATCGCTTTCAAACGCCCACATAAAACCGGCAAGTCCGTTGTCTTTCATACGTTTGAATGTCAATTCCATTTCGGCCAAACCGCCGCCGCCAGTATTTTCACCCATCACTTTTAGTGTTGGGATATGATTTTTTGCCAAATTCGCCAAAAATTCGATGGGAGGCGGATTGCCTGCCCCACTCCACTCCGGATTAGAATCGATCCAAGTTCCGAAAACGATCACTTTCGGATCGGTAATGCCTTCTATAAACCGTTTGAAATCGTGGGCGCGTTGCACTTCCATCGTACCTTCGGCGCCGGAAGATCCGTTGAGATTCACTTGAATGGCAGTTTCGGCTTGCCCCTCGCGAAGTCCCC
Organism: Bacteroidia bacterium; assembly: GCA_025999115.1. The sequence continues at coordinate 38,666 of BNWW01000015.1, read as the reverse complement.
ACGAAGGATAAAGCATCGCCATTTCGTTGTCGAAATATTTTCGCACGGTGGTAATTTGCCAATCGTGATAGTTTTTGAGCGCTTCGATATACCATTCGAGAAATAGCCGGGCATCTTCGTGGTTGGCGCTTGCCGCTCCGGGTATCCATCCGGGGACAGGGCATACAGGAACACCGGCCGGCAAACCTACTCCTCCGGTATTGCCTTGCGCAATATTGTCAAAAGCCCAGTAGCAATTGGTTTTTGAATTAAAATTAGGTTCGATATATCCCAATTCGCCGTAACGCATCAAACCCAAACGCACGATTTCAAAGTTTGTGCCTAATTCTTCAAAAACATCTTGAAAATATTGCTCTTGCTTTTGTCGCATCAAATCATTAAACACTACGTTGACGGCCGTTTCGCCGATACCGCCCGAATATTCATCGCCGTACTGGTTTTTCCACCGGCTGTTTGGATAGTTGTAGATCCAATTGGGCGGATATTGAGTTCCGAAATCGAGCATTACTTGATAATCCAAATCGCGATAGGATTGCAGGAGCGCTTTTTGATTATTGATATAATTGGTATTTTTTACTCCTTCGGAAGAATAGAAGCTATCCCATCCCAAGGCGAGAATAGCCATTCGCATACCGGCATTGTAATTAGCCTGCAAATGGGCGGGGGTATTTTGTAGTGTGCCGAAGATAAATTCATCGACAGGGTCGTCTGCTGCTTGTGCCGTAAAAAACACAGACAGAAAGAATGAGAAACATAGTGTTTTGTTTTTCATGATATTATATTTTAGGTATCAATACCTTGTGTGTGTTTCCATTTACCGAAAGAATATACAATCCCGGAGGTAGCGCCCTGCGATATTCGTTCTCCGCAATCGCCGAATGAATCACGCGCCCGCGGATGTCATACAGCCGAATGGCGGCTTTTTCTTCAAATTGCGCCTGAAGAATGCCGTTTTCACTACTGATACGAACAGCTGTTTCCGGATTTAGATCTCGTATACCTGCATTTTCTCTCCTGTTGACCGTAATTTTATAAGGCAATTTAGTCCCGTTTTCGGCTGTTACTTGAACAACAAACACATTGCTTCCAATCGCCAAGACCTGTTCGCCCGTGCCGGTAATGGTAGACACCTCATTGAACGCTTCCGCATCAATGGTGATGGATGTTGTTGCAGCCGGTACATCGACCGTGTAAACAAACAAGGCGGCATCGAATGCGGGAGTTAAAGTGCCTTCCGAAACCGTCAGACTTTTTAAGCGAGGATCGTTATTCGGCGTGTGATAATCCAATAGATTATCCGGTTCGCCGTTGAAAGCATAGAGATTGCCGATGTATAGCTCCGGAATGGTACCGGTGTTCGACCGGAATCGCAGCACATTGATACCTTTCAGATTATAACCTTGATCGGAAAATACAATCAGCGGATAGTCGATAGAATACCATTCTCCTGCTTTCAGATCGATGATTTCGGGAGCATACAATTCTTTTTCTTCTCCGGCTCCGGCATGCCCGAAATAATGAAATCCCACTTGAAAAGAAGCTACGTTCATAGGAGAATAAACATCCAAATGTAAATAGGTTTTATCACTGATATTCACTTGATTTTTCAAACCGAGCGGCATCCATCCCAAATTGGTAATTTTCAATGCTTCTGTTGCATCGTCCAAAGGCGTAATTTCCCAACGGGCGGGAGCGCCCCAACTGACTGCAAGATCGTAGAACGCAGTAACTTGAGAATAAGAACGACTAAAAAAAGAAGTAACATCCTTTGCCGGATACAAAGGTGCAGGCGCGTTGGTTAATGGAGTCTGAGCCGACAGACCCAATGTATAAAAGATTAAAAGACTTAAAAGATAGCGTTTTTTCATGCTTATATCTATTTAAAGTTACAACGTCATTGCGAAGACGAAGTGCTACAATGACGTTGCAAAGTTTTCTGTGAATTTGTCGTTATTTTACTAACACCTTCTGCGCTTTTCCATCCACATTCAGGATATAAATTCCCTGCGACAACGATTTAGTGTATTGGTTTACAGCCGGTGTTTGATCCAACAATTGTCCCGAAACGGAATACAATTTTACAGAAGCTTTTCCTTCAAAAGCCACCTGCAACACGCCATTCGCGGAAGCCACTTTCAAGGCTTTGCCGTTTACCAGGGCAATGCCTTGTCCACCCGTTTTAATGACTGTTACCGTATAGGTTTTTGTAGCGCCGCTTTCGGCTGTTACCACAATGGGAAACACATTATTACCCGGATTCAAGGTTTTCTCGCCTGTTCCTGTAACCGACAGCGCCTTGCTGCTATTGGCTTCGGCAGCCAGTGTAATCGAAGTTACTGTTTCGGGCACTTCCACCGAATAAGTGGCGGTATTGGCGCTAAATGCCGGAGTTAACGCACCTTCGGAAACGGTTAGCGCTTTCAGCGTGGCATCCGCATCCAAGGTTACATCGGAAGAATAAGCATATAAATTGTCGATATAGAAATTACCCGAACCTTTGAATTTGATTTGTGTAATCTGATCAATTTCCACGCCTGCTTCGGCAAATACAGCGGTCGGAATATCAAAACCAACCCATTGTCCCTGTCTGGTAGCCGGCCACGGATAATTGTCGTTGTATTTGATTTGGTTTCCATCCCAACTGCGACTGGCCAATCCGAACGAGAAACTGCCGTCGCCGGTTCCATCCCAATATACATCTACATGGATAGTGGGTTTATCAGCCAATCGCCAAGTATCGATCGTAGCCAAACTGGTACCGATTCCTAACATACGAACCACGCTTTGACTTTGATCGCTTCCATATTTCATGATTTTTGCCAAAACACCGCCAAATGTTTGCGGAGTAAATCCTTTGGTAGCAGCGGTATAGCTGTCGCTGAAAACGCTTTTTACATCGGAAGCCGCATGCGCCGGAACCGGAGCTATCGCTAATATCGCTGTTTCTTCATACGTTTGTTTAGCGCCATAAGCATAGATATTATCCAAATAATAGTTGCCTGAACCTGAAAATTTCAAAGATTGTACGTTGACCGCATCATTTAAACCGGCTTTTACAAACTCAACAACCGGAACATCTACGCCTGTCCACACACCTGCCGGAATGGAAGGCCAAGTAAAAGCGCCTGCCGACAACCATTTCACCGTTTCGCCACCAAATCCATCGCCTACGCCAAACGAGAAAGAACCGCCGCCAACGGAATAAACATCAATATGAATATAACCTTTGGCTTGAGCGCTCCAACCGGAAGTGTAAACGACCGCACTGGCGCCATTCGTGAACAATACATCATCGTTGAAACCGGCAATCGTTGCTTTTGTTACTCCGTTACCGCCCCAAGATTGAGGTTCTACTCCTTTACCGGTTTGCGAATAATAATTACTGAAGGTGCTGACCACATCCGAGCCGTCATGCGTGGGTTCCGGAGCCGGAGTTGCCGGTTGTGCGAATAACGGTTGAATTCCTATCGCCAAGAAAAGAGCAATAATAACTGTTTGAATCTTTTTCATGATTTTATTTTTATTTTTTATTTAACAATAATCTTTTTATTTTCGCCATTTACCGATAAGATATAAATGCCCGGCACTACATTAAGAGCGGAACGATTGGTTACGTTTTTTTGCACAAGCACACCGGTTAAGCTGTATAATTTTCCAACAGATGTAGCGTCGAAAGCAACCGGAACGATAGAAGTAAGGTCGTCCGCTACTACCTCAAAAGCAGTCGTATAGGCAAGGCCATTCGCGTTATCGTCTACCAATACATCGCCGTGCGAATCGGTTTCATACCATACTTTTAAGGTATAAGTCCCTTCGTCCAAACCTTCGGCAATTTTGATGTCGGCAGCCGACCAAGTAGCCGAGATTCTTGCGCCCGTAACAGTCGTTGTTAAAGGTACGCTAACAATGGTGCCTTCCGTTTCGCCGGCAGGAATAATTTCGTAATTGAAAGTCGCCTGAACATCACCGGCATTGAAAGTAGTCGATGTATTTGAAATGCCGTCAATACTTGCGCCTAATCGAAAATTAGCAGTAACCTGACCTAAATCGGCCGGAAGAGCGGCTGCTCCAATAAAAGCGGCATCCCCCACTTTCACTTTCGGACTTACAAGAGCGTCCAATACCTTATAATATTTATATTGCATGGTAAGGAAATCCAATACAAATGCATGTCTTCCTCTTTCATAAATAGCCAATTTACTACCTCCGGCTAAACCGGTAGGATGTGTAATGTTAGCATCAATTTGAAGTTCGATTTTTTTGTTAGCGGAATTGGCAATGTCAACTGCCACGACAGAGGATGTTTTTCCAATAGCAGCAGGGAAAATAGCGTTTCCACCTTCATTATTCTGAATGGTAAGTTGGGCAGAGCGTGCATCGCAATACGAACGAATCGTTCCGTTGTCCGGATTCACAATCGCATAAAAAGTAATTTCCGTATTTTCTTCCGGAACTAAAAAGGCTTGCGCTCCCGCCACTGCATTCGGATTGCTCTTGTTTTCTTGATCACCATATTCATCTTGATAGACAACCACAAATTGATGCGTTTCTTCCCAGCCTTCCTTGGGATATTCCGCAGGATAAGTGGTTCCTAAACTTGATTTCCATTTGTTGCTGATGAAATACTTTTTCAGCGCAATCGTAGTTTTATACAGATTGTCGGCGCCTTCTACTTTTGTCAATTCATAGCGGGGATCTGCCGCTGCTTTTTCTGCCAATCCGCCCCAATCGGTTTCAACATCCGCACGGGAGGTGAGAACCGGTTTAACCACTAACTTCCGTTCGTCCTCTTCCGCAAATACAAAGGAAGCGGACACACACACCATTAATAATAGAGTAAAGAATCTTTTCATGATATTTAAAAAATTAAAATTAATAACTTGCGACAAAGTAACTCATTAAAACAAGGAGAGAATATTACGATATTGTTTATTCATGCAAAAATATTGCTGTACCCTCAAAAACAAGCCGTTTAGAGATACGGAAAACAATAAACTTGCAGGAATAAATCAGATTCTTTTATCCTGTCAATCAATCAAGCCTTACTTTTGTATCATGTAATTTCAAAATAAAATCTAATCACAAAAACACATTCCAATGAAGCGAAACATTTTTGTCATCCTTCCGTTTTTATTGCTTTCGTTGATTGTTTTCGGACAAAAAACAGAAAATCCGATGCTGCCTTTTGGAGTAAATTTGGCCGGAGCCGAATTTGGTCATGGTTCTAAAATGCCGGGCGAAGTCAATCAAGATTATTTTTATCCCACCATCGAAGACTTGGATTATTGGCAGTCGAAACAGCTTGCCTTATTGCGCGTACCTTTTAAATGGGAACGCATTCAACACGAAACTTTTGGCGAACTGACTAAATCCGAAGTGGATGTGATGAAAAAACTATTGCAGGAAGCAGGGAAACGCAATATGCAAATCATCCTTGACTTGCATAATTATGGTCGCCGGAAAACAGGCGCCACCGATTATATTATAGGTAGCGACAGTTTGCCGATTGAGGCGTTTTCCTCGTTTTGGGGACAATTGGTACAAGCCTTGAAAGGCTACGAAAAAAGTATCTATGGCTACGGACTAATCAATGAACCGCACGACATGTTGGCTTCTACGCCTTGGGCACGCATTGCACAAGCCGCCATTATCGAAATCAGAAAATACGACAACAGCACTCCTATTATTGTTGGTGGAAATCATTGGAGTTCGGCCGACCGCTGGGTAAACGTGAGCGATGAATTGAAATACTTATACGACCCCGCCCACAAACTGATATTTGAAGCGCACGTCTATTTCGACGAAGATGCTTCGGGCGTTTACCGCCGTTCGTATGAAGAAGAAAAAGCCAATCCGTATATCGGCGTAGAACGCTTGCGCCCCTTCGTCAAATGGCTGCAAGAAAACAATTTCAACGGATTTGTCGGCGAATACGGCATTCCCGCCAACGACGAACGTTGGGCGGTGTGTCTCGACCATTTGTTGAGCTATATGCAATCGCAAAGCATCAACGGAACGTATTGGGCGGCGGGCGCCAAATGGAATAATTACATTTTGGGCGTACAACCAAAAAACAAATACAAAGAAGATCTACCGCAAGTGAAGGTATTGACAAAATATTTAGAAACAACAAATAAAAAATAATCACATGAAAAAACAATTCATTTTTGTATTTCTACTTTTAATAGGAATGGGGAGGGCAATGGCTCAACCGGCGGTTTCGGCGCCTGTCCCTGCGCATCCGGCTTCGGATGTTATCAGCGTATTCAGTGACAGCTATACCGCTGCTACCGGATTTCAACCGCAAAACTGGACCAGCTGTGTGGCAACGGTAGAAACCATTGGCAACAATGATAAAGTGGTAAAACTCCCCGCCTTAGGCGATTCGCCGGTATTTATCAGCACGTGGAAAATCAATACGAAAAGTATGATTCATATTGATGTATATTACGAATCGGGCGGCAACGGCTCGTTCCGCTTCGGATTTGATGGAAGTTGGCAGGGGAATGCTAAATATCCTGTTGATTATACTTGGACATCCACCAAGCAAGGAGAATGGGTAAGTATGGATATTCCGACTGCTTTGTTCGCCGATGCCGGTGTGGATATGTATGCCATTACCACCGTGCGTTTTGTCGGTTCGGGTACTTTTTATATTGATAATTTTTATGCTTACGGCGAAAAATCGACAGCGGTAACACCTGCTCCCACGCCCGATACAGACCCATCCAAAGTGATTCCGCTTTATTCGGAACACTATAACAGTACCTATAAATTTGATGGAAAATATTACGGCGAAACCCAATATACCCAATGGGAAGAAGTGGAATTAGCTCCGGGCGACAAAGCCATGCACTTGACCAATTTGAATTACATGCCGTTTGCGATTACTCCGGCGTGGAATATTTCCGGCATGAAATACATTCATCTGCATGTGTTTTTGAAAACGGATGTGAATGCCGCAGTCAAACCGGCATCACTCGGCGTAGGATTGGATAATAACGGTGGCGCACAAGCCGTTGCCGGCAATTGGGGAAAATTGAAAACCGGTGAATGGGTCGATGTAAAAGTTCGCATTTCCGATTTTATTGCCGGAGGTATCAATGTAGAATCAGCCAACGTGATGCGGGTGCAAGGCGGCGGCTATCCATCGCTGGAAGTCTATATAGATAATGTATATGCGTTTATTGATGATGATATTGATAACGCTCCGGACATCTATCTGCCGACCGGAAATATTATTCCGATTTATACCAATGGATTTACCGGTCTTACTTCTATCAATTCGGCAGCCGAAAGCGGTTACGAAGTGGTAGATTTATTGGGCGAAGATAAAGCCATAAAACTGACGGATTTGGATACGCAAACCATGACTTTTTATCCGACATTGAATTTGGAAAGCAATTCTTACGTGTCCGGTGCGATGGAATATTTGCATTTGGATGCTTATTTGGGTACCACCGAAAATGTAGCCTTGCAAATCGGCTTACAACCGGTCGGTTCAACAACGACCTATTATTCAACGGTTCAAACGTCATTGGCTAACAAAACATGGGTGCCGGTGAATATTCCATTGGCGGAACTGAAAAATCAGGGAGTAAATATTGCCAATCTGTTGTCAATCAGTATTAAAGCCGTTGGAAATACTACGTCCACTGTTTATATTGACAATATTTATGCCTACAAAGGAACTTATTATTCGACCGCTCGTCCCAAACCCGAATTTACAGACGGAAAAACACCGGCGGCCGTCCCAACTAATTTCAATCAGCCTTTCTTAGGTGTCAATCTATCGTCTGCTTCGGGCGGCGCAAATCCGGGAGTCTTGGGAACCAACTACCGCTACCCTACTTCTGACGACTTGTATTATTTCAAGGAAAAAGGCGTTCGCTTGATACGCTTGCCTTTCCGTTGGTCGCGCATCCAACACGAATTGAATGGCCCGTTAGATGCCGAACAAGATTTGGCGGAACTGAAAAGAGTGGTTACAGAAGCGGAACGCATCGGTGTGTTAGTGATGCTCGATATGCACGATTATTGCCGGAGAACCGTGGGTTCAACGACCTACGTGGTCGGTCAAACCAACAATTTGACGGCGGCTCATTTAGCGGATGCCTGGACAAAATTAGCCCTCGAATTTAAAGATTATACCAACATCTGGGGCTACGACATCATGAACGAACCTTACGGCATGGAAACTTCACTTTGGAAAACAGTGGCAAAAACCACGATACAAGCGATTCGGGCGGTAGATACCAAAACAGCTATCGTAATAGAAGGCAATAATTACGCCGGCACCCATTCATGGGATTCCAATGGCGCACCGCTGATTGATTTGGTTACCGGCAACGGTTTTTCGGACTACAACGGCGATAGCAACCTCATTTTTCAAGGACATTGCTATTTCGACAACGACAATTCCGGAACGTACAAAAAAGATTACGAAACCGAAGTCGGCAGCAGGGAAACAAGTTTTGTCAACCGCTTAGATCCTTTTATTAATTGGTTAAAAGCCAATAATTTACGCGGTATGGTGGGCGAATTTGGCGTACCCTGCGATGATTGGCGTTGGTTGCGTTTGTTAGACAAGGTACTGACCAAATTGAAAAACAATAACGTAAGCGCTACCTATTGGTCGGCAGGTGTGATGTACGACGGCGATCCGATTTCGGTGCAACCGGTAAACAATTACACCAAAGACAAGCAACAAATGGTGGTGTTGGAAAAATATATTAATACCTTTGCCGACGGTTGGTCGTCTATCAAAGAAATTCCGGTTTCAAGTTCAGCCAATATTCAACTTTATCCGAATCCGGTCATTGATGTATTAAACATTGCATCGGAAAGCAGCGTTCAAAATGTAAAAGTGTATAACACTGTCGGACAATTAGTTGTCAATCAATCAAATACCAATCAAATTGATTGCAGCCGGTTGGCTAAAGGTCATTATTTAGTAAAAATTACACTCAATAATAACACAAGTATCACTAAAAAAATTATCAAATAATGAAAAAACTTCTTTCAGTTCTAATAGTGGCATGGTGCGGATTGCAAATAGGCAGCGCACAGCCTTCCGTTCCGGCGCCAACGCCTACTCATCCCGCTTCGGATGTAGTCAGTTTATACAGTGATGCTTATACCACTACCGGTAAAGGTATCGAACTGCCAACATGGGGAAATGCACCGGCAAAAATCACCATCGGCAGTAATAACACGTTGAAAGTAGCCAATTTGGGCACTTCTTTTGCCCACTGTACCGGATGGAAAATCGCAGGAAAAGCCACTATCCACGCCGATGTATATTGGGAAAGTGGAGCCGGAAACTTTTCTTTCGGATTTACTTCGGGCTACAATGCCGACAATATGTTGTTTCCGAATGCAAGTTATACTTGGCCGGCATTGACACAAGGACAATGGGTCGGCATCGACATTCCAACTTCCGAATGGCTAAAATTGGGCTTGGAATCCAAAGACTTGAGTGCGTTTGCCTCCCTGCAATTCAAAGGTGCAGGTACATTTTATGTAGATAATATCTATGCTTACGGCACTTTGGTGGCAGAGTCCGCCATTCCACCGGCGCCCACACCCAAACAAGAAGCTTCGGATGTGGTCAGCGTATTCAGCAATCATTATCCGTCCACAACGAAATTCTCACCGCAATCGTGGGATAAAGTCGTGGTAGCGGAAACCATTGCGCTTCCGGGAACCGGCGACCAAGTCGTTAAACTCGCCGGATTGGGCGATGCACCCATCTTTATCGACCATTGGCGGATAGCCGAAAAAGGCATTATCCACATTGATGTATATTACCACAGCGGAGGCGATGGAACGTTCTATTTCGGACTTTCCAACACCTACAGTGCCAGTCCCATCTTTTATCCCGAAACACGACCGGACACGAAAAAAGGCGAATGGGTTAGTATCGAACTATCGACTGCCGAATTTGCCAATTCCGGTTTGGATTTGAGCGACATCATCAGCGTACGTTTTCGAGGCAGCGGAACATTCTATATTGACAATTTCTATGCGTATGGCAAACCGGGTGACAAACCCGCAGGAACGAATCCTCCAACGACAACCGATGACTTGCCAACGGTAAATATCGAACGCGCCCCCTTGGCAAAACATCTTTCCGAAAATGTAGTCAGCGTATTCAGCGATCGCTATGTGTCGCGCACCCATTTCACGACGACCGATTCGTTGTTCTACATTCAAGGAACAAAAGATAAAGTATTACGATTGAAAGACTTAAATAATTCAACGCATACCATCGGCATCGACACTTGGAATATCTCGTCCGAAGCGACCATTCATTTGGATGTCTATTATGCAGACGGCGGTAACGGTAATTTCAGCATCAAATTAGCGAACGAATTATCCGGAAATCCGGACTATGCGCCCTCAGGTTATACTTTCCCGGCTACTCAAAAAGGCAAATGGATTAGCTATGAAATACCCGCTTCGGCTTTTGCTTCCGCAGGATTAAATTTGGAACAGATTAAAAGCATCGGTTTAACAGCTTCCGGCACATTCTATATTGATAATTTATATGCCTATACACAAGCGGTTGATGATGGAATTTTCAAAGTCAGAACTCAATTTGGTGTCAATATGTCCGGTGGAGAATTTGGCGGTAGCCCGCTTTACCCTGACAATGAAGTCGATTGGACGTATTACGAAGAAAAAGGTCTGAATCTGATCCGTTTACCATTCAAATGGGAACGAGTGCAAGCACAAGTAGGCGGCGCATTGAGCGCTGATGTACCCAAATTGAAACAAATTGTAGAGATAGCCAACCGAAAAGGCATGCAAGTGATGCTGGATATGCACAATTTCGGACGAGGCAAAGCCAATGTAACCGATTACATTATCGGAGAAACGTCCAACGTAACGATTGCCCATTTTGCCGATGTCTGGCGCAAATTGGCCACCGAATTTCGGGAATATCATTTGTGGGGCTACGATATTATGAACGAACCGCACGACATGGGCAGTGTCGATTGGTTCGATATTGCACAAGCCACCATCAACGCCATTCGCGAAGTGGATGCCGAAACACCGATAGTGATTGAAGGAAACGGTTGGGCTTCTGCCGATCGCTGGCCCGATGTCAGCAACAGTCTGAAAAACTTAGTTGATCCGTCCGACCGCTTGATTTTCCAAGCCCATTGCTATTTCGATGCCGATGCAAGTGGAACGTACAAAGGAAGTTACACCATCGAAGTCGGTAACAATCATCAAGTAGCGATTACTCGCCTCAGTCATTTCGTGAACTGGTTGAAAACCAACAACAAAATCGGAGTCATCGGCGAATTGGGTTGTCCGGGCGATGACGAACGTTGGCTCACGATGTTAGACGGAGCTTGCGCCTATCTGAAAGAAAACAATGTATCGCTCACCTATTGGTCGGGCGGACGGCATTGGGGCAGTTACGCGATGAATATTCATCCCGACAAAGCGGATATGACCAAGGAAAGACCGCAAATGGCAGTATTGGAAAAATACAGCGACTTTTATGTGCCGGCGAATCCACAAGCCATCGAGGAAATGAAAAACGAATCAACCATCCGGCTCTATCCCAATCCGGCCGACACGTATTTCAAAGTAGATGCTTCCGCTTCCGTAAAAGAAATCAAAGTATATAATCTTTTGGGACAGGAAATTTATCAAAGCGCTTCGGAAACCGAAATCACGATTGCCCATTGGGCGAAAGGACAATATTTGGTAAAGGTTCAATTAGAGAATAATCAGAATTTGGTGCAGAAAATAATTAAAAAATAAGAACACATTCCATTCGATAAAACGCAGATTATCGCTCCTTTACCGACACATATTGTTGTTCGTCCAAAATATTGCGGTAAGCTGGCCTGATAATCTGCCGTTGGAATTAAAGCAAGAGTTGTAATTTCATTTATTGCCCATTCCTGCAATTTGAAGTAAAAATCAGTTATCATTTCGGACGGCTATTTCTCATTGTGATTTACCAAAATCCCGTTTTGCTCGTTTGACGGTTTTTGTGAATGATATTTTGTATATGCGTTTTTGGCATATTCAAACGGCGATTGTTCTTCAATCAGTGCTTTTGTTTCATCATCAAATTGATTGAAAGCATTGTAATACATTACAATCTTTTGTAAATCACGATAATTACCATATAATTTTAATTCTTTGAGCCAATTAAGTAATTCTATTTCTTGCGGAACATTCGGCATCGGTTTGATTTTGTCAAACAAATATTTCCAAGTATTTTCCCAATCAGTTTCCCTGTCTTCTTTCGTATAACGCAAAGGCGGCAATTCAACAACGTGCTGCACAATTCTGTCATAAAAATCCGGCAATAAAATATCTCTCAATTCGGCAACCGTTTTATTCGTTGCAAAAATCAGTTTACATTTTATTTTTGTCGACTCTGTTGAACCTAATTTTCTGATATACATAAAATCATTTTTATCTGTTTGAATTGCTTTCATTAGCTTTGATTGAACTAATTTTGACAGATTATGTATTTCGTCTAAAAACAATATTCCGCCGTTTGCCTCTACAAAAAGTCCATTTTTACCCTCTTTCAAACCACCTGTAAAAGTACCTTCTTTGTAACCGAATAATTCCGATTCGGCTGTATTATCATCAGAAAAAGAGGCACAATCAGCCTCAATGATTTTAGTTCCGCGTTCACTCAATTTTCTAATATTATTTGATTTACCGATACCTCTTTCGCCGATAAGTAAAATAGAAAATCCGGTATTTAGAAAAGTACCTAATTGTTTATCAACTAACTTTCTATTTGCTGATTTTGTTTCGGGAAAAACTTCTTTTATGTTTTTTCCAAGAAATATAGTAATTTTGCATTCAAATTTTTTGATAAATATGAAACAAGGAAATAATTATACAAAAAAAATAATGATTTGGTTTTTAGCAGGTTCTATTGCTATTTTCCTTATTAGTTTCGGATTTCTATTGTATTTCGCAATAGCAGCAGTACAGGGAGATTTCAGTTCCTACACAAGCGTTTCAAACTTGCTGATTTCTTTCATTGTTTGTATTTCAACCGCGTTTTTCTCTTTGGCTACCTATATCAATGGACGAAACGCCGACAGAAATTATGAAGATGCAAAAACCAACCAATATATAATCGAAAATTATTCTTTGATTAACTTTTGTACTGAAATTACGATTGTAAAAGAAAATGGAAAAGATTATAATAAAGAATTCTTTGGAGAAGTTTTTGAAACTAAAAATGAAGAGAAGACAGTATCAACAAATATTTGTTTGCTCGTTACTGACTACATTAACAAGCCGATTTACAAAGTGTTATTCAAAGAAATTGAATTTGTGAATAAAAACAAAAAGTTTTCCTCAAAAAAAGGTATTGACGGAAAATATCAAGAACATACTTTGAATAGGGATTATAATTGTATGGGAGTGAATCTTCCTTTGAACATTGAAGAAACAAAAAAATTGTTTCAAGAAGATACGAAAATAGAAATTGAGTTAGAGATAGTAAGTATTTTTAATGTTCAATTTACTGTACGCTATGAAATTACAATTGGTCCGAAAAAAGATAGTTCAAAAAATCCTGACAAAAAGAAATTCAAAGATTTACAGACTTATTTGATACACCATTCCATTTACAGAGTTGAAGAACAAAATGTTATTGAAAAGCATTTAAAACAATAATTATGAACAGAATAATTCTAATAGGCAATGGTTTCGACTTGGCTCACGGATTAAAGACAAGTTACAAGAATTTTATTGATAGGTTTTGGGAAAGTGAAAAAGAAGAATTTTTAAACAAGGATAATTGGACATTTTTTACGGAAACTAAGTTTAGTAAAGAACTGGACGGTGGCTCAATAAGTAGTTCTACCATAAGGAATAGTTATGTTTATAAAGATGATTTTATTTCTTCTTATGTGGATGAGACAAGTTTTGAGGGAACAAAACCAAGCGGAATACCTGTACATAAGATAAAAGAAAATATTTTAAATCTCTTTTTAAAAACCATAGAGAAGAAGTTGAATATTCAAAATTGGGTAGATATAGAAGAGGAGTATTATCGGCTATTAAAGAAGTTTGCAGAAAATAATCAATTAAAACAAGTTGAGAAACTTAACCTTGAATTAAAACATATAAGACAAAAATTAGAAAATTATCTTTCGGAAATTCAGAAAGAGGTCATATCTACAAACAAAGATTTATTTTATCAAATATATTCCCCTTTGCATATTGAAGATTTTACCGAGCAGTCCATTCCCATTTTACGAGAAACATACAGGAATTTGTGTTCCGCAGAAAAACAGCAAGAGTTCGATAAAATATTTGATTGGATTTTGGAAAATGACATAAAACATTGTACGCGGAAAGATTATGACGATTATGTTTCAGGGATAAATGGTATAGGTTTATTTCCTGAAAAGGTGTGGTTTCTGAATTTTAATTATACGGACACAGAAAAACATTATCAACATTTAACAAATGGAGAGACATTAAATACAAAGTTTCATGTATATCACATATCAGATTCATGGGGAAAAATGTGTGCAAGCAGAAAAAACATTCACATTCACGGAGAATTAAATAATCTGCAAAATCCTATAATCTTTGGTTATGGAGATGAATTAGACGAAGATTATAAAAAGATAGAAAAATTGAATGATAATAATTATTTAGAAAATATAAAATCTATAAAATATTTGGAAACAGATAATTATAGAAATATATTGAATTTTATAAATACAGATAATTATCAAGTTTTTGTAATGGGTCATTCCTGCGGTAATTCGGACAGGACTTTATTAAATACACTTTTTGAACACAACAATTGCGTTTCAATCAAAGTGTTTTATCATAAGAAAAGTGATGGAACAGACAATTATAGCGATATGATAAGAAATATTTCACGCAATTTTAACAATAAAGCAAAGATGCGAGAAAAAGTTGTAAATAAAATATATTGTGAACCATTATCACAAACTATTTGTTAATCCACCATACAAAGATATAAAACGGATTTTTGAATTGTCGCAAAAGTATAATATCAAAATCAACCTCACGACAAACGGTACTTTTCCCAAGAAATCGGTAGAAGAATGGGCAAAAATCATTATCCCCAATACGACCGACATAAAAATCAGTTGGAACGGCGCAACCGCCGAAACTTCCGAAAGGATAATGACAGGCTCGAATTTCTAAATGGCATTGGAAAACACAAAGAAACTGATTGCGTTCCGAAATGCCCATTTTGAACAAACAGGCTATTTCTGCAGCATTACTTTCCAACTGACTTTTATGCAAAACAATATGCACGAATTGGCTGACATAGTGAAACTTGCAGCCGAATTAGGTGTTGATAGGGTAAAAGGACACTACCTATGGACACATTTCGATGAAATAAAACCGCTTTCGATGAAAGCTACAAAAGAAAGCGTTGCCCAATGGAACGAGTACGTTCAACAAGCATACACAGCACAGGAACAATATCGCAAACCCAATGGCTCAAAGGTATTGTTGGAAAACATTATCCCACTTACTGAAAATGAAGAAACGGAAGTACCCGAAAATTATGAATGTCCATTTTTGGAAAAGGAACTTTGGATTTCCGCAACCGGAAAAGTATCTCCTTGCTGTGCCCCCGACAACCTTCGCCAATCGTTGGGCGATTTTGGAAATATCGAAACAATGAGCCTCACAGAAGTTTTGGCGAGTGAGAACTATCGGAATCTTGTTGAGAATTACAAGAAGCAGGACTTGTGTAGAATGTGTAATATGCGTAAACCAAAATAATAATTGCAGTACAACTGCGTTTTATATCAAAAAATGATGTTTATTGCAGACGTAACGTAAAAAAATAGCAGAATTTCGATAGAAAATAGAAAAAAATTCCATTATCTATCAAAATTTTACTAAATTTGCAAAATTATTTGAGTGAAGAAATGGAAAGATTGAAGAATTTAGGAATTATTCCTGTAAACAAAGATGTTTTAGTTTCATTCTATGGCAACTTGAAAGACCCAAAAAAGAAGTTGTCGGAATTGGAACGAAATGGCTTTATCATCAGGGTCAAGCGTAATTTGTATGTCGTTGCCCCAAAGGTTCATAATCAGGAAATTTCAACCGAATTGGTAGCAAATCATTTATACGGACCTTCTTATGTTTCGCTCGAATCAGCCCTGGCGTATTACGGTTTGATTCCCGAACGAGTTTTTACAATGCGTTCGGTTACAACAAAGTTGCACAAGCAGTACGATACGCCGCTTGGACATTTTGAGTATGTAAAACTGCCTGCCCCATATTACCCGATAGGTGTCCGTCAGGAAATTATCAACAATTCCTACGCCTTTTTGATTGCCTCGCCCGAAAAGGCATTGTGCGACAAGATTGTTACCACGCCCAATTTGCGGCTTCAATCGGTTAAGGCAATGCGCGAGTATTTGGAAGACGATTTGCGGATTGATTTTTCGGCTGTTCAAAGTTTTGATTTGGAGATAATTAGGCAATGTATTGAGGTGGGAAGGAAGAAAGGAGCATTGGATTTGTTGGAAAAAGTTTTGCACATAGGTTTTGAAAAATAATAATTCTAAATTCACTTTTGTTTTATGGAAAATAATCAAGGAAATATAAAATTATATTCTATTAAGGATATTACTTTTGGTACTGCTTTGGGAAGTCCATTAGTTGCGGGATTTTTAATGAGAAAAAATTTTATCAATTTAGGAAAATCAAAAGAAGGAAATATTTGTCTGATTGCTTGTGCAGTTTTTACAGCATTTATGTTTTGGGGGCTTATTTCCCTTCCTGATAATATCATTGATAGAATACCAAATGTTTTAATTCCTGCCATTTACGCAGGTATTATATACTGGATTGCAGAAAAATTAATGGGTAAGGCAATAAAAGAACACGAAGCAAACAATCTTCCTTTTTATTCACGATGGAAAACATTAGGTATCAGTTTAATCTGTTGTTTGATAATAGTTATACCTACTGT
The DNA here is from genome assembly GCA_025999115.1 of Bacteroidia bacterium. The sequence goes on along the minus strand of BNWW01000015.1, from coordinate 21,679 downwards.
GTATTTTATGTTTTTTTATGGTCCGTCATATACTGACAAAAATAAATACGATAATGCAATGGAATTGTTCGAAAAAAATGAGAGGGACGGTTTAGGTATTTATACACTTTTAGAACAAAATGCTCCAAGTTATAAGCTTGTTTATCAAATAGATAGCGTAGATATTCCTGCGTGGAAAAAAAACATTGAAATTCTGGAAAGTTTGAATACAATAGAAGATTTATCAGAAAAAATAATACAACAAAATACAACATTAAAGAATATTTCCACAACAAGGATAGAATTTCTTGAGTTGTTAAAAAAGGCTATTATTGAAGATACAGATATTTATAATAATAAAATAGATAGTATTGATTATCAATTAGGTATATTAATTGAGAAAACAAAATAACGAGATGAACTCAATTTTCAAAAAATAGAATACAATAACTTATACACGCATTTTGTTTTTACAACATTGAACAGAATGCCAATCATTTTGGAAAAATTCCGCGATAGAATTGAAAAATATATTACAGGAATTGTGAACAACAACGGCTGTAAAATGTATTCGATTTACGCCAATCCCGAACATGTACATTTTTTATCAACAAACCATTCGCAAGAAAACAAATGAATGAGGTAATGAAGTCGGTTTTGTAGGTGCAATCATTTGCTACTACTGAGGTTGTTTTGTTATTTAAATTAGGTAAAAATGAGGTTTTAAAATCTGCATTGTCCGTATGATAATAGTAAAAAACGATGTCCGCCCATTTATCAAAAATCGGGCGAAAATGGATATTTGGTCAGCGGATTATTTTTTGCAATTGGTTGACAGAATTAATTTTAGTTCAAAATAATTGCTTCAAATATATGCTCACTCAAATCCAAAAAACAATATTCCAAAAGCAACAAACTTTCCCTCCTCATCCGCCACGCCGACCGAGATAAAATCCCCATCGGCTCATTCGACAATGAAGTCATGCTCAATGAAGCAGGAAAAGCAAATGCTTTAAAATTTGGCGAAGCCTTATCAGATTTGAAAATCAATAAGATAATGACAAGCCCGATAGGTCGATGTGTGCAAACTGCCAAATTTATTGCAAAAGGCTATGGGCAAGCAATTGATATTATCGAAACAAAAGCATTGGGTGCGCCCGGATTACATATAATGGTCTTGCAATTTTTGTTACCCACGATTTATTAATTGCTTTTTATCATTACAGCATCAACAAAACGGTTTATACAAGAGAGAATTGGGTAAAGTATCTTTCGGGGCTAATCTTGACCGCTGATTAATCTGATTAACTGATTTTTATGATAAATTTAAAGTATAATAAATATGATAAAAGAACAATATAAGTATTCGGATATTACTGCTAAAATTATAGGTAGTGCGATGGAAGTTCATAAAATTTTGGGCAATGGTTTTCAAGAAGTTATCTATCAACGAGCATTGGCAAAAGTCCAATTGGAGGAAGTACATTTAGCCCAAGCAATAAATTATTTGGAAGCATATAATCTTGAAATTGGAATGCTTATAAATTTTGGAGCCAAAAGTTTACAGTTTAAGAGGTTAATTAATTCAAAGTTCAATAGAAATGAAAAATCAATCTAATCAAAAAAATCAACTTAATCATAATAATCAGTTTAATCAATGGTTCAGACATTTGTTTGCAATGAACTGGCAACAAATAACCGTATCCCCAAACAATACACATTTTCTTTTTGAAGATAACCCTGTTTTCTATAAGCGTTTTATCGAAGTGCTGAAATTCCACGCGCCCGGACTTGCACCAGTAAAAGATGAAACAGGTGCATATCATATTGATAACAACGGAAATTCGCTGTATTCGGAACGATACAACCGAATTTTCGGCTTTTATTGCAACCGCGCAACCGTTATTTTAGGGGAAAGTTGGTTTCATATCAACGAAAAAGGCGAAAGGGCATATTCTTCAAATTATGCTTGGGCAGGGAACTATCAAGAAGGACTTTGTGCCGTTAGAGATTTTGACAATCATTATTTTCATATTGATTTACAAGGGAATAAGGTTTATTCAGAAAACTATCTCTACTGTGGCGATTTCAAAGACGGTATTGCTTGATATCAGTCATTTAATCAACAATTCTAATTTTGAAGTTGTCGAACACGATATTTGCGAACCGTATTTTACAGAGGTAGACGAGATTTATAATTTGGCTTGTCCAGCTTCGCCTGTTCATTATCAATACGATGCAATTAAAACCGTTAAAACCTCTGTTTTGGGCGTAATCAATATGTTGGGATTGGCAAAACGAACCAATGCAAAAATTTTGCAAGCCTCAACAAGTGAAATTTACGGCGACCCTATAATACACCCGCAAATTGAAAGTTATTGGGGAAATGTAAATCCGATTGGTATTCGTTCCTGTTACGACGAGGGTAAACGCTGTGCCGAAACGCTGTTTATGGACTACCACCGTCAAAATGGCGTAAGAATAAAAATTACCCGCATTTTCAATACCTACGGAAACGGTCAGCAAACCCGCAGTTTTCAGCATGTTAGCGATTTAATAGACGGAATGATACGGTTAATGAATACGCCCGATGATTTTGTACAACCTGTAAATATCGGCAATCCCGAAGAATTTACCATTTTAGAATTAGCCGAAAAAAACATATTGCTCACAAACTCCAAATCAAAAATTGTATTTTCGCCCGCCGTTCAAGACGACCCGCAGCAACGCCAACCCGATATTACATTGGCAAAGCAGGTTTTGAATTGGCAACCAAAAATCAAATTAGAAGAAGGGTTGATTAAGACAATAAAATCATTCAAACCAATTATCGTTCCTTTACCGACACATATTGTTGTTCGTCCAAAATATTGCGGTAAGCAGGCCTGATAATCCGCTTGCTCTTGAAATTCAATTCTTCGATGCGATGTGCCGTCCAACCGACAATTCGCGCCATGGCAAAGAGCGGCGTGTATATTTCCTGCGGCAAGCCAATCATTTCGTACACAAAGCCCGAATAAAAATCGATGTTCGACGAAACCCGTTTTTTCGAACCTTTAAAGCGATAAAAAGCTTCGATGGCGCGTTCTTCCAACAGTTCCAAAAAGGCAAATTCTTCTTCGCAACCTTTTTCTTTGGCCAAATCGCGGGCTAATTCTTTTAAAAGGAGTGCGCGCGGGTCGGAAATCGTGTAAACGGCGTGGCCGATGCCGTAAATCAGTCCGGTTTTGTTGTACACTTCCTTGTTGAGTATCCGTTGAAAATACAGGTCAATTTCTTCTACGTTTGTCCAATCGGCAATATTTTCTTTCAAATGCAGAAACATATCAGCCACTTGGATATTAGCGCCGCCATGCAAAGGGCCTTTCAAGGAACCGATTCCGGCGGCGATGGACGAATAAGTATCCGTACCGGTGGAACTGGTTACGCGAACCGAAAAAGTAGAGTTGTTGCCGCCGCCATGTTCGGCCTGTAAGACTAACAGCAAATCTAAAGTTCTGGCTTCCAAAGAAGTATATTCTTTTTTTAGAATGTAAAGGAAATTTTCGGCCAACGACAAATTTTCGTTCGGATGACGAATGTGGAGAGAGCGGCCTTGCGTGCTGTGGCGCAAAATATTGTAAGCATACGCGATAATGGTGGGAAATTTTGAAATCAGTTGAATGGATTGGCGCATCAGGTTTTCAGGCGAGGTATCGTCGGGATTGGGATCGAAATTATACATTTCCAAGACCGAACGAGCCAGGATATTCATAATATTTTGTCCTTCGAGGTCGATGATATTCATTTTGGTTTTCTGTTCCAAAGGCATATTCTCGTTGATGAGTTCGCTAAAATTATGCAATTCTTCCTCATAGGGTAATTTGCCGGATAACATCAGGAAGGCGACTTCTTCAAAGCCAAAACGCTTTTCGCGAATCAAATCATGGACAATGTCTTCGACGTCGTATCCGCGATAGAAAAGTTTTCCCGGAATGGCTTTCAGTTCGCCTTCAGGAGTGCGTTCGTAGCCGACTACATTTCCGATTTGGGTCAGACCCACCAATACGCCGGAGCCGTCTTCGTTGCGCAATCCGCGTTTTACGTTGTACTGAACGAATAAATCGTTGTCGATTTTACTGGTCTTTTTTACCGATTCCGATAATTTGTATATTAGATATTCCTTTTTCATCACTTTATTATTTAATTAATTCAACTAATTTATTTCCAAACTCTTTCGTACCCAGGGGTTTACCATCCGGCATAAAGCGTGCTAAATCGGATGTGGCATATCCGTCGATAAACGCTTTTTCCATGGCAAGGGTGATTAATCCGGCGGCCTCTTTCCAACCTAAATATTCCAACATCATAACAGACGAAAGGATTAACGAGGAGGGATTGGCGCGATTTTGTCCGGCAATATCGGGCGCCGTGCCGTGTGTCGCCTCAAAAATCGCATGTCCCGTTTGATAGTTGATGTTGGCGCCGGGCGCAATGCCGATACCACCGACCAGGGCCGCCAATTGGTCGGAAATGTAATCGCCGTTGAGGTTCAAAGTGGCGATAACCGAATATTTTTCCGGCGTGAGGAGCGTGTTTTGCAGGAAAGCATCGGCAATACAATCGTTGATAACGATTTTGCCTTCGGCTAATTCTTGGGCAAATTCGCGTTCCGCAAGTGCGTAGCCCCATTTTTTGAAACCGCCCTCGGTAAATTTCATGATATTGCCTTTGTGAACGAGCGTAATGGTGGGTAAATGATTTTCGAGCGCATATTCAATGGCGGCGCGCACCAAACGTTCCGTTCCTTCGATGGATACGGGTTTGATACCGATAGACGACGTTTCTTCAAACCGGATTTTATTTACGTTCATTTCTTCTTTCAGAAATTTCAATACTTTGGAGACTTCAGGCGTGCCTTGTTGCCATTCGATGCCGGCGTAAATATCTTCGGTGTTTTCACGAAAAATAACCATATTTACTTTTTGCGGCTCTTTGACAGGTGATACTACGCCTTTAAACCATCTCGCCGGTCGCAAGCAAACGTATAAATCAAGCGTTTGTCGCAAGGCCACATTTAAAGAACGGATTCCTTCGCCGACAGGTGTTGTAAGCGGGCCTTTGATGCCGATCAAGTATTCACGAAAAATATCCAATGTTTCACCGGGCAACCAATTTCCGGTTTGTTCAAAAGCTTTTCCGCCGGCGAGAACTTCTTTCCATTCGATGGAGCGTTTACCGCCGTAAGCCGCTTGTATCGCTTGATTGACAACTAATTGATTGACTGCGGTAATTTCTTTCCCTATGCCGTCGCCTTCGATGAAAGGGATGGTTACCTTATCGGGAACAAGCAGTTGATTGTTTTGTTTTGTGATTTTCATTTTCCTTTTTCTTTTAAATAGTTCAACGCACTGCCTGCTTTCCACCATTCAATTTGCAATTCGTTGAATGTGTGATGGGCGGCAAACGATTCTTCCGTTCCATCTTCGTGATGAAGCGTTACGTTTAACGGTTTATTAGGAACGAAATCGCCGGAAACGGTTATTTTGTCCATTTCCAGCACTTTATCGTAATCGTTTTTGTCGGCGAAAGTGAGGGCGAGCATCCCTTGTTTTTTCAGGTTGGTTTCGTGGATGCGGGCGAAACTTTTGGCAAGAATCACCTTTACATTCAGAAATCGCGGTTCCATAGCAGCATGTTCACGCGAGGAGCCTTCGCCATAGTTTTCTTCGGCCACTACGATCGACGAAATGCCTGCCGTTTTGTAGTGTTTCGCTACATCGGACACTTTTTCATACTGTTTTTCGGGAGATTGCGGGTCTTTGCCCGCAATGACGGCAACACAATTCGTTTCGCCGTTGAAGGCATTGACGGCTCCCATCAACAGATTGCCGGAGATATTTTCCAAATGACCGCGAAAACGAAGCCAGGGGCCGGCCATGGAGATGTGGTCGGTGGTGCATTTGCCTTGCGCTTTTAGTAACAAGGACATTTTTTTGAGATCGTCCTTTCCGGATTTCGGAAAAGGTTTTAAAGCTTGAAGTCTTGAAGACTTTAAGTCGATAGAAACATCGACAGGATGATCCGACGGCGCGATATAGCCGTTGTCTTCGACAGCAAAGCCTTGTAATGGGAAATCGCGACCGGCAGGCTCTTCTAAGAAAACTTCGCGGCTGTCGCCGGTTTTTAGTTTGTCTTTTAAAGGGTTGAAGCAGAGATTGCCGGCAATGGTTAGCGCCATGGTAATTTCGGGCGATGCGACAAAGGCGAAAGTGTTGGGATTGCCGTCGGCGCGTTTGGCGAAATTGCGGTTGAAGGAAGTTACGATACTGTTCCGGCGAGTATTATCGTCGGTATGGCGTTTCCATTGGCCGATGCAAGGGCCGCAAGCGTTGGCCATGATGACACCGCCGATGTTTTCAAAATCGGCGATCAGACCGTCGCGTTCGGCGGTATAGCGAATTTGTTCCGAACCGGGATTGATAATCAGCTTGGATGCCACAGGAATGTTGTCTTCCAAAGCCTGCCGGGCAATAGAAGCGGCGCGACTCAAATCTTGATATGACGAATTGGTACAAGAGCCGATTAGACCGGCTTCCATTTTTTGCGGATAATCGTTTTCGCGCACTTTTGCGGCAAATTCGGATAGGGGTGTTGCCGCATCGGGTGTAAAAGGGCCATTGATGTAAGGTTCCAATTCCGAAAGATTTATTTCAATGACACGGTCGAAATATTGTTCGGGATTTTCCGTAACTTCCTTATCGGCTTGCAGATAGGAGGCGATGAATGAAGCCCAATCCGCGACTTGTTCCCGTTCGGTAATTCGCAAATAATCCATTATATTTTGGTCGAAAGGGAAAATGGAAGTAGTGGCGCCGACTTCCGCACCCATATTGCATATCGTGGCTTTTCCGGTAGCCGAAAGTAAAGAGGCGCCTTCGCCGAAATATTCGATGATGGAATTGGTGCCGCCTTTTACAGTCAGGATTCCGGCCAATTTGAGGATAACGTCTTTCGGAGCTGTCCATCCGTTTAATTTTCCGATTAACTTTACGCCGATGAGTTTCGGCATTTTCAGTTCCCATTCCATGCCGCTCATCACATCGACAGCATCTGCGCCACCTACGCCGATGGCAATCATGCCCAATCCGCCGGCGTTGGGCGTATGCGAATCGGTGCCGATCATCATTCCGCCGGGAAAAGCATAGTTTTCCAAAACCACTTGGTGGATAATGCCTGCGCCGGGTTTCCAAAATCCGATACCATATTTACCGGAAACCGATTGCAAAAAATCGTACACTTCGCGATTGCTCGAAACGGCCGTTTCAATATCATTTTTCGCACCCAAATCCGCTTGAATCAGGTGATCGCAATGAACAGTGGCAGGAACGGCCGATTTCTTTTTTCCGGCATTCATAAATTGTAATAGAGCCATTTGCGCTGTGGCGTCTTGCATTGCTACACGGTCGGGACGGAAATTCACATAATCTTCGCCTCGTTTGTAATTCGTAAATTGTTGTTCATCAAACAAATGCGCATATAAAATTTTTTCCGTCAACGTCAAAGGACGGTTTAATTTTTTCTTTATCTTTTCCACTTTTCCGGCAAAAGAAGAGTAAAAATTTTCTAACATTTTGATGTCGTGTATCATACCCAGCTCTTTTCAATTTTAAAATACTGAACAAATGTATGAAATAATTGCCAATTTCGGTTTTATTCCTATATCGAATTGAATTATGAGATGATAGATAAAATTAATGAACGAATATTGCAAGGGCTGACAAATAAATATTTGCAAATTAATATTAAAAAATGATATAATACTTGCACAATATTTTAAGAAACTTTACATTTGTAAATCCATATCTATTTAATTATAAATAAATTTATGAAAAATTTGCACCAATTTATAATTGCTGCAGTTTGGTTTATTTTCGCAGTTTTTACGGCAAGCGGTACTGCTATAGCCTCCACCGGTAATGTGCAGGACGGCATTCCATCTGAAGCGATGAAACAGGCAGGCGAGGCAATGGGCGCATTCGCTGCACTGAACGAATCGGGAAATTACACCGCCACTTTAAGCATCAATGACCTTACGCAATTACCTGTCGGCATCCGCGAAAACAGGGACAATGTGGAATACGGCATCGTCGTTACCAAAGCTAAGTTCATGCCCGACTATGCGATGATAGATGTTTACGCACGTGTTGTTACCCCGCAGCAAGGAGGCGCAAACGGCAAAAAGGAACTCTATTTCGGAGCGGAAGGAGTCAAATTTTCCTATCAGGGCGATATTGTCGGCGAGGCGAAACTGTCGATGCTCGGCAATGTCGAGATACCGTTCAACAATAACGAATGGCTACTTACCCTCGAAGGCGGCACAATAGCAAAGACGGCGGGCGGCGCTTCATTGAATAATAAAACGTATGCGATAATCGGTTGTAGCGGGATAAAGGAGCTTTCGCTGACGGGAAACATACAAATATCGCGCAATCTGCTTGTTCCTGTTGATGAAAACGGCAAACTTGTTCAGGGAGAAAGCGTAAATATCAATGGAAAAACTGTTCCGAACAGGGTGCGCGGCGAATTTTCCGTCGTTGCTTCCGACTGGAACGACCTTTTGGTGGAAATCAGCCTCACGCCTTTTGCCATTACATCCCAAACGCAAAATGCGGACAGGGGATATTTCTCCTTTGCCGCCGGCCGCGCGGTAATGGATTTAAGCGATACCCGCAACGACCCTGCTACCGTATTCCCATCTTACTATACGGAAAAAGGCTATCTGATAGACGATCCAAAGACGTGGCGCGGACTTTATATCCAATCGCTCTCGGTAAAGCTGCCCGAAGAATTCAAGACCTCCGACGATCCGGACAAACTGCTTTCCTTTGAAGCAAGGGATATGCTGATTGACGGCTATGGAGTTTCAGGCGATTTTTACGCACAAAACGTACTGCCGCTGAATAAAGGGATAACATCAACAGAAAACGCTTGGGCGTTTTCTGTTGATAAGATAGGTGTCAAGTTGGTAGCCTCTCGTTTGCAGGGCGGTCATTTGTCGGGACTGATCCAAGTTCCGGGAAATCAAAACGAACAGGCCAGTCAAAAAGACAGCCCACCCAATACATTCGGCTATTCGGGACTGATAACCGAAGATGCCTACCAACTTGCCGTTTCCATACAGAAAGCCCAACGCTTTGATATTTTCGGGGCGGTAGGCACGATAACGCCCGGCTCCACAATCGAATTGACGGTAAAACAGTACAAATTCCTGCCAAAGGCGATTCTTTCAGGCAACCTCGCCCTGAATGTAAACGCTAAGGCGGAAACAAACAGCAACGACACAGACAAAAGCGACCTGAAAACCGTTTTGGAATTTCAAAACCTGACCATTCAAACCGAACAGCCCTATTTAACGGTACAGTACCTTGGCGCAAAAGGGGAACACAAACTCGGAGGGTTACCTGTCAGTATCAACGATATATTTTTACGCACAACCGCCGTCAAGACCGAACTCGGTTTCGGTATCACGGTAGGTTTGCAGGACAACGGCTTTGCAGCCACCGGCGGCGTTGTAATTGAAGGCGAAATATCCAACGTCAATAACCGCTTTGCATGGAACTACAAGGGTTTCCGCCTCTCCAAACTTGCGCTTGACAATGTAGATATAAAAGTGGCGACAGTTTCGGGCGAGTTGGAGCTGATGCGCGACGACCCTGCTTATGGTAACGGGTTCAGAGCTTTTTTGAGCGCCAAGATAAAGGGGCTTTCGGATAAAACGGGAGTAACCGTAAATGCGATTTTCGGACGCAAAACCTTCCGCTACTGGGGTTTCGAGGGCGCTGTAAGCGGATTAAATATTCCTGCGGGCTACATCACGCTGACAGGCTTCAGCGGAGGCGCATTCTACCGGATGATACCGCAAGGCAGCAGTTTATCGGGCAAGGCAATGGTTTTCACACCCGACGAAACAATGAACCTGTCGCTGTCGGCGGGCGTTTCGGGCTGCTTCCAAAAAGACGACGTCGCCAATTTCATGGCCAATTTCAATATAATGACCAATGCCGGCGGCGGGATAGCGCAAATCGGCTTTACGGGCGAAGTGCTGGTCATGGCAAAATTGACCGACGTATTTTCACAGCCTTTTCAGAAACTACAGGAGAAATTCACGCAGTCGCTTGACAAATCCACGTTTATCAACGACCTGAAAGACAATAAGCGTGTAAATTCTTTCCTTGATGCAAGCAAGGTGGATAATTATTACCCGGCCGAAACAGCAAAGCCATCTACCATTTACGGCAAAATGGTAATGAATTACGACTTTAACAACAGCGTATTCCACGCAACGGCAGACGTATATGTCAATACGCCGGGCGGCTTTATTTCGGGCGTTGGACAAAACGGTCGCGCAGGCTGGTCGGTGTTCCATTTCGCCCGGGACGAATGGTATATCCACATAGGTACGCCTTCCGATATGGTGGGCTTGCAGATGGGCATTGCGGGCATTTCCGTCCGTACAGGCAGTTACTTCATGGTGGGAACGAACATTCCGGGTTCGCCGCCGCCTCCTGCAAAAGTAGCCGAGATTCTCGGCGCAAGAGTTGAAGACCTCGACTATATGAGCGATTTGAACAAACTCGGCACAGGAAAAGGCTTTGCTTTCGGTACGCATTTTAGCTACGATACAGGCGATATGACGGTTGCCATCCTGTATGCGCATTTTGCTGCGGGCGTGGGCGGCGACGTGATGCTGAAAAACTACGGCAACACAGCTTGCGGCAATCGCGGCAACGGACAAATCGGCTTTAATGGATGGTATGCTAACGGGCAGGCATACGCTTATCTGACCGGTGAACTGGGCGTAAGGGTAAAAGTTTTCGGCTATCAGAAAAAATTCCCCATTATCAAGGCGGGAACGGCCGCCCTGTTTCAGGTAAAGGCGCCCAATCCGTTCTGGATGCGCGGCACGCTGGCAGGCAATTATAATTTCATGGGCGGACTGGTAAAAGGCCGTTTCAAGTTTGAAATGCAACTTGGCGAAGAATGCGAGCAGATAGAAGGACAGGAAGGCGTTTTGGGCGGCATTAAAATTATTGCCGACCTCTCGCCGGCGGACAATGAAGCGGATGTAAATGTTTTTGCCGTTCCGCAGGCGACTTTCAATATGAGCGTAAGCAAGCCGGTTCTGATAGATGAAGGCGACGGCACTCATACCTATAAAATAGCGCTCGACAAATTTGTCGTAACCGACTCATCCGGAAAAGAAATTCAGGGCAGGATAGAATATGAGGACGGCGGTAGCGTTGCCAATTTCATTTCAAAGGATATTTTGCCGCCCAAAACCAATTTGAAAGCCACTGTTGAAGTCAGCTTTATGGAAAAGAAAAACGGCGTTTATCAAACGCTGATGGTGGATGGTAAGAAAGCGTCCGAAAAAATGGAGCGCAGTTTTACCACCGGCGACGCGCCAACGAATATCCCGCTTGCAAACATAGAGTATGCTTATCCCGTTGTGGAACAGGAGAATTTCTATCCGGGCGAAAGCGGTAACGGTTATATCCGCCTCAAGCGCGGACAAGCCTACCTGTTCGACGACAGTAATTGGACAACGCAAAGCATATTCGCCGATGCGGACGGAAACAGGACACCCAGCACATTCTCTTACAGTACGGCCGACTGTGAAGTCCGTTTTTCCATTCCGGCATTGCAAAGCGGAAAAAACTACACTCTCCTGATTGCCGCAAAAAGTAAAAGCGAGGCGGGAAGCAAAACGCCGGAAACCGTAACAAAAACAGACACTTATGGGGGCGGCGAAGATGCAACAAGTTTTGAAGTGGAATCGCGCAAAGCGCAAAACCTCATGCAGGGCGACGAAATAGCACGTTTATCCTATATTTTCCGTGCAAGCAATTTCAATACGCTCGCGGATAAAATCAATTCTTTCAATTTTAAAACTGTGGAAGGATATATCTATTCCGGTTTGTCGTTTTTGCAGAATCATATTTCCACCAATGAATACTTCGACAAAACGGAACTTGCCGGCTCTGTTTATACCGGTAATACACCACTGATTGACGTTACCGCAACGCTGGACGACGGCTTTGCAGGTAAATTCAAAAGTCTTTTCTACAACGGCTATCCGGTGGAAGGCATTACGCTTGACAGGGCAAACGGCGCAGAAAGTAAGGCGGGCATTCCGCCGGCAAAGGCTTTGCCCATTGCCAACAGCTATCTGACTTATTTGGACAGCCGGAATTGGGATCCGATGCTCAAAAGCATTTTCCCCTACACCTACGACGTGTTCCGCTACTTCCGCGCCGACTGGTACGATATTAGCTCGAAAGCGGCAAAGATGTATTCCAACGGAAACAGGTCGCCGAAAATCGCAGAATTGACCGCTTCCCGGTTCGGCGTTATTCCTGCGGGAACCTATACCGTTAATGTGAAATATGTAATGCCGGGCGGCAAGGCAGGCTCCGGACGGACAGTCAATTATAACTTTACAAAATAAAAGCAATGAAAGCAACCAGTATCAATATAAAAAAAAATATATTTGTTTTAGTGGCGGCCTTGCTTGCAACGGTAAACCTGTATTCGCAGCAATATCCCATCCAAATCAACGCCTTTCTTGTTCCGCCCTACTCTGTAAAGCTCTCCGAACTGTCCTATACGGGCGAAACAAAATTGCAGCTGCAACTGTTGATGACCGACCTGATGCAGATGCAACACCGCGTCCGCCTGCGCTTTTCGCTCGAAAACCAGTCGTCTTCACAGCCGCTTGCCTATACGCCCCCCTATTTTGCAGGGCAATGTGAATATACACTGATCGCAGGCGCGCCGTTACACCTGACTAATATTGACTTGCGGCCACTTTTCGAACTGCAAAACCTTGCGGGAATCAGTCCGCAGGATTACTCCAACCCTTTGCGGCAGGGCGTTTATAAATTCTGCTTTCAGGCATTTGATATTTTTACCAACCAGCCGCTTTCGGCCAAAAGCTATGCAATGGCGTATATTATACAGTACGAGCCGCCCATGCTTAACCTGCCGCAGCGGGGCGAAAAGATAATGGGCAATGGCGCCTTCCAGAACATACTTTTTCAGTGGATGCCGCGGCAAATTGCGCCGAATACAAAATACATTTTTACATTAAAGGAAATCCTTTTGCCGGATATGCCGCCCGAACAGGGTTTTATGATGTCGCGCGTCCTCTATCAGGAAGAAACGCACGCGCAAAACCTGCTGTACGGCCCCGACAAGTCGCCACTTTTGCCCAACACGCGCTATGCATGGCAGGTACGAGCCATATCTGCCAACCCCGCGTTGCCCGGCGGCTCGCTACCGACAGACGATAACGGCGTATATGTTAATGGCGGCAATTCGGAAATCTATTATTTCGATTATGTAGAGAACTGCCAAACTCCAATGTTCCTGACAGCCAAGAATCAAGGTCGCGGGCGCACCGCATTACAGTGGTCGATGCCATCCTCGCCTTCGATGCAATACAAGGTGCAATACCGAAAAGCGGCGCAGGGCGGCTACTGGTCGGATATGACCGCTTACAGTGAAACAGCAAACCTGACGGGATTGAAAGACGAAACGGAATACGAATACCGTGTAGGAGCCGTGTGCGGTAACCTGCCCGTATTTGAAACCTACGGACAAAACAGTGACAATGCCTACACTTTCAGCGCAATACAGCGTTTCACAACCGACAAGAAACGCGAAAACGACCCCAATTTCCAATGCGGCGTGGCGCCCCAAATCAAAATAACCAACCGCAACCTTTTGCAACGTAATCTTGCACCGAACGAAACCTTTACGGCGGGAGATTTTCCGGTAACGGTTTTAGCCGTTGACGGTTCAAATGGAATCTATTCAGGTGCGGGTTATGTGCAGGTGCCATATCTGGGCGATGCAAAATTAGTTGTCGAGTTTAAGAATATCAAGATTAATACCGACTTGCAGCTGATTGAAGGGGTGGTGGAAACGACCTACGATATAAAGGAAAGCGATTACCAGTATGTATCGGAAGGCCTCGGCGAAACATTTGGCGATAGCGGGGCAAAATCCGTAACGGTCAATTACGAAGTAGGCGAAATCAAGGTAGACAGCGAAACCGGCCGGATAACCATTTTCAGCAAACCCGGTGAAAATGGTGAAACCGGCGAAACCGCCAGTCAGCAGGAATTACCGGGTGGACAGGATTATGTGATTGTCGATAGCTCCGGCAAAGTATGGAGCATTGACGAAAGCGGCCATGTAACCGAAGGCGGCGAAGTATCGCCCGGCGGCACATCGAGTGCAAGCAATACCGAAGGCGTATCGGGCAGCGGCTCCAATGCGGCCGTAACGCAGTATACACAGAGCGGCGTTACAATTACATGGGACGCTTCAAATTCAATCTATGCCTTTGATGCCCCGCAGGCAACGGGATTGCCCGGAAAGAATTATCAAACCCTGAAAGACAGCAACGGGAATACGGTTGATGTGCCATACAAGGCAGTTGTGAACGGACAAACCGACGAAATAAAGGCTATACTGACTTTCACGGATAACAGCCTGAAAGACCGGCAGCTTGTCTTCAAGACATTAAGCTCCGGCAGGGAAATACCCGCAACAAAAAACAGCGATACCGAATACACGCTGCAATTAAAAGGCATGATGGACTATGCAGAAGAGGAAGTAATTGCGATGCTGACGCCGACTGACAGTACGCAAAAACAACAGGTTGTTTCGTCGTTCAAGTTAGTACATCTTTCGCCGAAAACCATCAAGGTAACGCTTGTGCCGACAGATGCGGCCAGCAAATCGAAACTTGCGGCAATAAAAGAAAAAACCAACGCCATTTTTGCCAAAGCAGGCATTACGATTGACTTTAACGAAGACGCGATATTTGATATCACGCCTTACTTAAATGGCAGCAATAAAATAGCAACCGAAGACAATACTTTGCTTTCGACATACAGCGCAGTACAGCAGGCAATTAACGCCGCATACGGCGATAAAAACGGCGACCGCTACATCCTGTTTGTAACCGGCCGGCCGTCTTCAACGGGACAGATGGGTTATATGCGCCTGAACGGGCGATTCGGGTATGTATTCGGTTCGGCAACGGACAAAACAGCGGCGCACGAGTTGGGACATGGTATTTTAAAACTTGAACACCCGTGGGATAAGTACGGCACGGACCGGAACAAAACCCAACTATTGATGGATTATTCGGATGGGGCGCAAATCTCGCATCTGGACTGGAAGCAGGTTAATGACCCAGCGCTGAAATTTTATTTGTTTCAGAGGCAGAGTGAAGGGGAAAGCATCGAAAATCCATCACTGAAATGTATCTCCGAAGAATTGGCCAATAGCTTAGGCAAATCCTTTATAAGCCCAGACGGGAAAAACATCACATTACGATCCGACGAAAAGCCCTTTGCTTTTTTTGCAAAAAGCGAAGACATCCTTTATGGAAGATTGGCTGCCTATAAAAAAGGTAATCAGATTTATATCTATTATCTAAATGCGCAAAACAATCAATATTCGGGTTATTGGGGCGAGATTATTTTGGGCGACCAGAAAGACGCATCCAAACTTGTTCAGCTAAATCAGGGCGGAAACGGGCAATTAGTGGAAATAGACGATAATTGCCGGTACAAAGATTATACAATATCGGATTGTAAATGGAATTTTACAATTGGCGCATCGCCTTCCGGCAGTAGTTATAAGGCAGGCGGGAAAATTACTTTACCAACAGAAAATATATCTTCCGGCAACACTCAACTCATCAACCATTCCAAGTTATCGACCGCCGAAATCGAAGAAGTCCTGAATCAATGGCAGCAGCAAAGCCAAGCAGACATAGGCATAACCGCAAAAGTCTATCTTCTTGACACATCCGACCCTGAATACGAAAAATGGAAGAAAGAAGCAGGTGACGATTCCTCTCCTAATCGGTTGATTTATACAATCAATACAGTCGGCGGCTTTGAGTTAAGTTACAAATTCGACGTTCCGGAATGGGTAAGGAATTTGTTTGGAGAAGTAACCATCGCAAACGAGGATTGTTTCCGGTCTTACATTAACGAATCGCTGGCTGCGCTCCGGGATATGCAGGCATATAAGGAAGCCTCTTTGCGGCATAAAATATTGTATGAATATGTAACTGCCGTTTATCAAGGTTTCTTCGGTTATTATTATTGCCTGACAAGCGAAACGGCTGTGGAAAACCGTTCGGCAACCGTCAAATTTCTGGCGGGAGCAAGTCATGAAGCCATCGCAATATTGGATGTTGCAGCAATGGTGGAAGGCCTGTATAATATGGCCAAAGGGATGAAAGACATAGCGGTTAATTCGTATATCGAATATCTCCGGGATATCAGAATTACTGCCAAAGAATTATTAAGCGGTAATTTCACTTTCAGCACCAATGTTGCCTTGCGATTGATTCCTCCGCATGTACGTGCGCAGATAGTCGTTTCGGAAAAAGTGGTAGAAGTTGTGCGCGGTCTTGTATCGTTCTATTTTATTGACTGCGAGGGAAAAGAGCAATACAGGACGAATATGTGTCCTTACCGTTATGGTCAAGTAACATTGATTGCTGTCCCGATAGTTCTTTCCGGCGGGGAATATGCGACAGGCAAAATAGCCAAATGGGCAAAAGGCTTAAAAAATCTGAAATGGACGAAAGCGGAGGAAGTAGTCAATCGCATACGTCTGGCAGAGGAAGCCGGGCATACGGTGTTGTATGAGGGGGAACGGATTGTTATTAAGAATGGTGAGGAAACGGTGGCGACGATTTCCAAATCGGGGGATGCGGTGGAGATTGTGGAAATTGTCGTAAAGGGGGGAAGTAAAAATTTTGTGAATAATCCTTTTGATGAAATCAGAAAACTGAAGAAAAATGTACGATACAAAACAGGCGAATTTGAATATTTTGGAGAAACAGACCATTTAGGACGATTAGAAAAAGGTGAAGCCAATAATTTACAATTAACGCAAAGAACAGAACGACTGCCACATAATCCTAATACGCCAGGTAAGGTGGCAGGAGATGATGCAGGACATATTATTGCTGACAGATTTGGCGGCTCACCGGAATTAGATAATTTGGTATCTCAAACAAGCAATGTAAATCGAAGTCAATTTGCAACATTGGAAAATCGTTGGGCAAATGCCTTAGAGAGAGGTCAAAAAGTGGAAGTTGAAATTAAAGTTAATTACAATGGCAATGATGTTCGACCTTCAAGTTTTGATGTAACATATACTATTGATGGAGAAACAGTAAATATTAACATTCTAAATAACTAAGTTTTATGAACCAGAATAATTTCGATAGTAAAGTATTAGAGCATATGAAAAATATATTAGTTGAATGTTTGTATTATGCTAATAATGAAACAAATAATATTACAACTATATATATATATATATCTTTCGAATGGGTTATTTATTTTAATGTTTTTTTTCTCTTGTCCAACAATCAGTTATATCGAAAACATAAAATAAATAATTTTATTACAAATGCGAATACTTCATCAGAAAACCAAAGTATGCTTAATAAATATTGTAATTTAGAACTAAATGAAATCAAACAATTATTTATTGAAGATGATAGGGAAGTCCCAACTCAGATAAAAATAAAATACTCTACAAATGGTAAGTTTGAAACAAAATTCAGTTATGAGAAACATCATAATACAGAGTTATTTATTGGTGATGATGAAGTTGCAAATGAATGGTTTGAAGAAATACAAAAAATGGCATATTAGATGATAAAGATTTTAGTATTGTTTATATTTGGATATATACCCACGTTGGGCGTAATGTGCAAATAATGAACAGCTTGGGTTCAATTTTTTCAAAAATCTGATTAATAACAATTTGCATAGAGGAAAGAAAAATAGTAAATGCAGCAAAGAAATGAAAATCTTACTCGTCATATTAGCAATGTTTTTTCTGCTTTTGCCACAGGCACAGGCAAATAGCGGAACAGTAAAGAGTATCAGTTTGGTAACGGGTATTGTTTCTGCCGGTGAAACCGCCAGTCAGCAGGAATTACCCGGTGGACAGGATTATGTGATTGTCGATAGCTCCGGCAAAGTATGGAGCATAGACGAAAGCGGCCATGTAACCGAAGGCGGCGAAGTAGCGCCCGGCGGCGCATCGACTGCAAGCAATACCGAAGGCGTATCGGGCAGCGGCTCCAATGCGGCCGTAACGCAGTATGCACAGGGCGGCGTTACAATTACATGGGATGCTTCAAATTCAATCTATGCCTTTGATACCCCGCAGGCAACGGGATTGCCCGGAAAGAATTATCAAACCCTGAAAGACAGCAACGGGAATACGGTTGATGTGCCGTACAAGGCAGTTGTGAACGGACAAACCGACGAAATAAAGGCTATACTGACTTTTACAGACAACAGCCTGAAAGACCGGCAACTTGTCTTCAAGACATTAAGCTCCGGCAGGGAAATACCTGCAACAAAAAACAGCGATACCGAATACACGCTGCAATTAAAAGGCATGATGGACTATGCCGAAGAAGATGTGGTTGCGGTATTTTTGGATAGCGTACAAAGCCAACAAAATCAAAAAGTTACAGGCAGTTTCAAGTTGGTACATCTTTCGCCGAAAACCATCAAGGTAACGCTTGTGCCGACAGATGCGGCCAGCAAATCGAAACTTGCGGCAATAAAAGAAAAAACCAACGCCATTTTTGCCAAAGCAGGCATTACGATTGACTTTAACGAAGACGCGATATTTGATATCACGCCTTACTTAAATGGCAGCGATAAAATAGAAACCGCAGACAATACTTTGCTTTCGACATACAGCGCAGTACAGCAGGCGATTAACGCTGCATACGGCGATAAAAACGGCGACCGCTATGTCTTGTTTGTTAGCTCATTGCCGTCTTCAACAGGGCAGATGGGATATATGCGCCTGAACGGGCGGTTCGGGTATGTGTTCGGTTCGGCAACGGACAAAACAGCGGCGCACGAGTTGGGACACGGTATTTTTAAACTTGAACACCCGTGGGAAAAGTACGGTACGGACCGGAACAAAACCCAACTGTTGATGGATTATTCGGACGGGGCGCAAATCTCGCATCTGGACTGGAAGCAGGTTAATGACCCAGCGCTGAAATTTTATTTGTTTCAGGGGCAGAGTGAAGGGGAAATAAACAAATACCAAACCAAACAGTTATGTGTCAATTCAAATATAGACAAAGCTTTACGAAAAAACGGATATGTATTAGGCGCTAATGATCAATATTTTAAGTTAAATGATAATGCAGTTATACGACGGATTGCTTACACGGACAACAGTAAAAATCCTGCAAATCAAGGTGCTGTAACTGTTTTTGAAGAAGGTGGAAAAACCTATATTGCCAGCTACAATCCTGATACTGAAACATTTATTTCCTATAAAGAGGCCGGAGTGGATAATTCCGACCGCAAGGATATTCAATTTGAAACATCAATTTTCGGAGGCTATTACAAAATTGAGGTTTCCAAGGCGAACTGTACGGTTAATATTGATGAAAAAACGTATCAATTATCAGAGGCTGATTGTAATTGTGCAACAGTTTCTTACTCCGATTTGAATGTAACCGGGCTAAATATTTATAATGCAAATAAAGCGTGGATACCCGATAATGACTATGATATTTTATTGAATATAGCATCATTAGCGCAAAATTTAAGTATTGATTTATATAACAGTTTTATTTTCAAGCAGGAAAATGACGGCTCGTTGTTTTGGAACTATAAAAACAGGCCAACAGAATACAGTAGAGAGAAATTACAAAACACATTAGAACAGTTCAAAAAATATCAAGTCGCGTTAGAGCAATTGAATAAAGGCTCATTTGCAAATTGTGATGAATTAGTAAGTCATGTTGTAAATAATTTTCAAATAACCAAAGGCTCTAATAATCCGTTTGTTTTTCCATCTGACATGACAATGACGCAAATTATTACTGAGCCATTTAAGGAATTAAGTTTGGAACGAAAAAAACAATTAATAGATATTTTACATAAATGCGAATATGACAAGATTCAGTTAGTCGGAGACGATGTTGATGCGGGAACTGTTCTGGCAACCCTATTCAAAACAAGCAATGAAAAAAGTAATAATGCCGATTCAGACACTAAGGCATTGTTAGATTACATAGCAGAGAAAAAATACCTGAAACATTTTGTTGAGGATTTATACAGCGTACAATACGAAGGCTTTATGAATGCCTTATTGAACATGATACTGAAAAACTACAAGTATGATGATTTTAAAATAGGCAATCCCGAAAGCAATCCCAATTATTTGAAATTTAGCCCTGCATTTTTACAACTCAATTCTGAACATATATTAGATAACGGAACTATACAGTTAGAGGTAAAACGTTGGTTTGGAAATAACAAATATACCATTACAGATAAACCATACGCGCCTGTTGCAGTAGAATTTGTAAAGGATGTAGATTTTGGTGCTAACTTAAAATTTAAAGCAGGGGAAGGAAAAGTATTACCGATGATATGGGCATACCAATTATTCTGGGATGACACGAAAGCCGCACGTTGGAAATCTGCACAAATAATAGTGGATGTAGCACTTACAGCCGTAGGAGTAGGCGAGGTAACTGCAGCTGTGCGACTTTATCGTGCAGGACAAACGGCGCGAGCCACCTTCTTGGCAGTAAAAGCATTGGGCGATGTTGGCGTTGGATTTACCGATATTTACATACAAAATGATGATGTGCTTACTGATGAACAACTTGCGAAATGGAATAAGTTTGTTTTGGTTTATTCGGTTGGCTCTCTAAGTACGTCTGCCGTTGATGGACTGGTGCAGAAACTTGGCAAAAAAGCCATTAATTCTTCCGATGATTTTGCAAAAATAGAACAGGAAATAGAAAGAGAAACCGAGGCAGGATATAAAAAACTTTCTCAAAGTGAGAAAAATGAGATTGATGGGCTGATTAATTATGCGGGCGATGTTTTTGATTTCAACAAATTAAAAAACCTTGTAGCAAAAACACCGGGTATAGATAACGGCAGCCTTACCAATTTGCCGAAAAGTTTTTGGAACGATGCGTATAAATATAAGCCAACCACAGGAGCACAAAAAACTCTGCTTGACGATATTTTAGCAAATGGCGACAATGCGATTGACGGAGCAGCAAGCGGCTCTAAAACCGAAACGTTGGTAGAAGATATTTTCAAAAACCAAGATTACCATATTGCTAATGGAAAATATGCAGGCGAAAGCGGCAATAATGGTTTTGATATTGTGGCATACAAAGGTACATTAGACAATCCTACGGAAATTGTGATTGTTGAGTGTAAGCAAATGAATAGTGGAGCTGTGAAATTGAATGCCGGAAATCCAAATACAGGTTTGCCAACACAAATGAGTGATGGATGGATTGAGTATGTTAGATTAAAATTAAAGGATGCTGGAAAGACAGATGTATCAAATATGTTGTTATACAATAAAGACAAAATAACAAAGTATGTTTCATCAGTAGATAAGACAGAAGGGTGCATTTCAAATTGTCGCAAAAACGAACTACCTTTGTCATCATCAAATCACTCAATATTATGACAAAAGAAGAATATCTGTCCCTTGCCGCCAGTCGGTATGAGGCATTAGAAAAGTTGAAAGAGCATGACAATTTTTACGATTACGAGAAAAATTTCGATGCCATTTGGACCGATTTAGG
>BNWW01000014.1 GCA_025999115.1 Bacteroidia bacterium | reverse complement strand
GCCGATCCCACATTCAATACCCGAACCGGATATTGGGAAACAAACATCCCCTCCGTTTATGAAGCCGGAAATGGATGGGTGCAAATGCTCATTCCCGATAACATAGACCCGGACAAAAAATATCCGGTACTCTACATCCTTCCCGTAGAAGCAAGCAACGGAACGGAATTTGGAAAAGGAATCGACGAAGCAAAAAAAGCGGACATCGCCAACAAATATGGCATAATATGCGTATATCCGACATTCGCGGTGTCGCCGTGGTATGGAAATCATGCCGTCAACCAGAAAATACATCAGGAAGACTACCTCTTGCAAGCCATTATACCCTACATTGATAGTGTTTACCCAACACAAAACGATAAAGAAGGACGCTGGCTTATCGGATTCAGCAAATCCGGATGGGGAGCCTTGACCCTCTTGTTTAGGCAACCCGAAACCTTCGGTTATGTTGCCGCTTGGGATGCACCTTTCATGCTCAATGGCGAAAATTGGGGAACCAACGGAAGCGACTGGGGACCCATGGGATTAACTCAGGTAATGGGAACCAAAGAGAACATGCAGCAAAATTTTCTTCCCACAGCATTAGCCGAAGCAAACGCCGGGAAATTTCAAGAAATACTGCGCATAACCTTGGCACCGGGAAGTTTTTGGGAACAACAAACCAAGCAAATGCACGCATTGCTCCAAGAATTGGAAATACAGCACACCTACCGCTCCGACCTTATACTCACGCACGCATGGGGAAGCGGATGGTTTGTGCCGGTATTTGAAGAACTCGCCAAAATTGCCGGAAGAGGAATCCAAAACGGGATAAAAAATGCATGGACAGAACAAACCCTTCAATCCAATGCCACCCACAACGGAATACTTCATTTCACGCAAGTCCAATCCGGCGGCGTAACACTCTACGATTTTGCAGGTAAACCCCTCAAACAATGGAACAACGGCAGGCTAACGCAGATCGATATTACCGATATTCCCAAGGGATATTATCTTTTGGAAATAAAGACAAAAGAAAAACAAACAGTAGAAAAAATAATCAATTTTAATTAAACAACATGAAAACTAAACATTTATTTTTAATCATTTTAATGCTTGCACTT
Source organism: Bacteroidia bacterium (assembly GCA_025999115.1). The sequence goes on along the minus strand of BNWW01000014.1, from coordinate 40,810 downwards.
AGCTTTTCTGCCTTGCAAGCAGGTACACGTATTTATGTGACACCCAGCGGCGGCGGAACCGGTACAAGTTGGGACGATGCAACGGATTTACAAAGCGCATTAACAGCGGCAGCTACAAACGATGAAATTCTTGTAGCGGCAGGAGATTATCCAGCTCCAACAGGAAATGGATTTACAATTGCAGGTCTCTCAACAAACAAAGGCGTTATTGTATATGGTAGTTGTAGTATAGAATCAATAGAGCCGACAATTGTTAATGATGTAACTTCTATTTCTACTAAATTGTACTCCAACAATAACGGTAGGGTTCTTACTATAAATAATACAGACCAAACTTCTAAGTCAACATGGATTGGTTTTGAAATAACAGGTGGAAATGCAGCGACTGCGACTCCTGCTAATCAAGGCGGCGGCATATATAATAATAGAGGAACCTTGAGATATTGCAATATTCATGATAATACAGCGAGTGCTGGAGTTGGTTATGGAGGTGGAGTTTATAATGGCAATGGTATCATTGAATATTGTATAATAGAAGACAATATAGCTTCAACAGCAGCTGGTGGAGGTAACGGTGGTGGAGTAGCCATTGCTGATGCCGGAATCGTTCGTAATTCTATCATTCAAGGTAATAAATCGTCCTCTTATGGAACGCCAACAGGAGGATCTGGAGGCGGTATATTTGCAAGATACGATAATGCAGAGATTATCAATTGTTTAGTAATCAATAATACTTGTTTTGCGGCGGGAGGTATCGTTTGTGGCGCTAATAATACAAAAATAACAAATTGTACGGTAGTAAATAATACAGCAACAGCAACATCCGGAAGTGCTCGTGCTGGCGGAATTAGTGTTGGTAGTGGCATATTAAGTAATAGCATTGTGTGGGGTAATCTGGGAAGTTTTCCTGATTTGAGGCTTGATGCAAATGCGGATGTAGCTAAAGTAAGCACTGTTACTAATTCTCTCTATGGCGGTAGTACCACAAGTGGCGGAGCTAATCAACCTGTGCTTTCTAATAATAATACTACTGAGCCTCCCTTATTTGTTTCTTCCACGGATTACAGCCTCCAATCCGGCAGCCCCGCCATAAATACAGGTCTCAGCACTGCAATCACAGGTTATACTACCGATCTTGCTCTCAACAAACGTATTTCCGGCAAAGCAGTAGATATGGGCGCTTATGAATATCAATTTCTTGATTTTGTTATTGAACCTACCGATGAAACACCAAGCGCCAATTACGATACTCAAACTTACGGCGATATAATTTTTAAATCAACAGACAGCAATACAGGACAACTAACCGGTATTACGTCCAGCGGTTTGGAAGTCAACGGCATAGTAAAACTCCAAAAAACATTCGGTTCTAAAAAATGGTTTCCGATTGGTTTCCCATTCGATATAGACAGCATTTATGTAAATCATCTCGGTGTTGACTCTAAAATTGCCGCTTGGGACGGTTCCGATGGCGATTTTTGGTTGCAAACCTACGATGGAGAAGAAGATAAATTTAACGACATTCATACCACAGGTGCGGATTTAGGCAAATTAGACGCCAATACCGGCTATGTAATCCAGTTTCCAAATGCATTGATTGGTGATGTCGTTACCTTTATTTCGGAAGAAAACCCGGTTTTAAAGAATGTCGAAGAATCAGGCTTGTCTGTTTCCGGCGGATATAATTTGATTGCAAATCCTTCTGTAAACAACCTTACTTTAGGAACTTCGAATCGTTATTACCTATATGAGCTTAATTCTGCCAATAATTTCGGATTACTCACTTCCGGAACAGCAACACTAAAACCGTTCGAATCGTTTGTTACCGTATCGGGTGTCGAGCAAGGAAAACTGCGATCCTCTTTAGGAACAGGTGCAATTACCGGTTTGGAAAACATTACGACCGGCAATGTCAGTGATCCCGTAATAGAAACACACTATTACAATCTGCAAGGAATGCAAATCCGCCGACCCCTCGACAACGAAATCTATCTGGTAAAAAAGATTTTTGCATCTAAAAAAGTAGAAATAACAAAAACATTCAATAAAAAATAACAATATGAACACCAAGAAAATTTCTATTACAATAATTTGCTTATTGTTTGCGTGTCAAATATTTGCATTAGGTAATCGTTTTGAAAGCAGAGACAATGCTTCCGCTAAAACAACATTCAATGAACGGACTGAAAAATGGTTGCAACGCAGTGGCGAAGGGGAAGAATCCTCTAACGGAAGCCTGAGAGGCTTTATTGGAACCAACGAAACTGCAAATGGAGAAAACAGCGTGGGAAGTCCTATTTCCGATGCGTTCCCGGTTGTTCTTCTCTTATCGGGAATCTATTTTTATTTTATTGCGAAGAGAAAACAAAAAACAGCCTAATTATTTGTCCATGTTACGATCAACAACACTCCTGATTTTTCTTTTTCTGCTCCTGACTCCGTCATGCAGTGCGCAAAATCCGTATTATCCCGATTTTGATTACAATTATAATGTCAAAACCGCGGATTGGCAAGAAGCCATTCAAATTGTTACGCCTGCTTGCCGGTCGGAGATACAAGGGATTACCCAAGTGGAATTTGTAGCTCACGGAATGATGGGCGCTAAGGCTATGTGCTGGCAACAGCCCACCGAAGCCTACCCTCATCCTTCCGGACACGATGCAGACCTCACCCCCGGTGGGATTCAATTAGCAGCCAGCGGCGACGGATCATTTACATTCAATGCCGATACGTTTCCCTCAGGCCCTATCAATATCCGTATCTATACACAAAGTCAGGCTGGGAAAAAAGACATCTTCGAACTGCAATTATACAACAAACGCGGAGTTGTCTGGAGTGGAATACCCGATACCGATCCTCCGGCTGCAACAGCAGCCGGATTACGGTTGGCATATACCGATGACTTCGACGGACCCCTTTCCATCTCCGGAAACGGGAAAGGGGCTCGTTACAGTGCATCACCCCTCCGTGGAAATTTCAGCGGATGGCCCTTTGTTAAACCCGATGATTCTAAAGGAAACCCGTTCTCTCAAGCAGATACCTATCTGAAGATCGCCGCACGAAAAACCGATCCCAATGCCACCAACGGCACTACCGGATTCATCGCATCCGTGGACGTAGATGGCAACGGGAACTGGTATTCTCCGCCCTGTTACCTCGAATGTCGATTCACCGCACAATCGGCTACCGGTACGTGGCCCTCCTTTTGGACACTCACTTATGCCACAGCAGGTCCTCCGGGAGATGAATTGGATGTCATTGAAGGTTACGGTGGCGTTGGAAAAAACTATACCGGAAAAGACAATCCCAACCATCCCGGCTATACGGTCGGAACACATTTCCATGGGCAGGGCAAAAGTCCGGATCATGTTTACCGGCGACTTGCCATGCGCGATGTTGGAAATAAATCGTATTGGTCAACAACCTTTCATACGTATGGTGTATATGTCGGATTAGACAAAACGACTTATTATCTGGATGATGTCGAAATATTCAGTCACGAAACCAATATTTATTCAAAAGAACATCCGCTTTATTTCATGATCAATTATGCCATTGGCGGACAAAGCGGTTGGGCGATCGACCTCAGTCGCTACAATAACGGTTCGGACATGTACGTTGATTATGTACGGGTATATGATTCCTTCGGAGGAGCAAACATTCAGCCGCTTGCCGAGATGACCGGTCGCGTAACAAGCTCCAAGGGTGTTTTGCACATCGACACGGATCAAGCCGCTCTTTTATCCGTTTACACGATAACGGGCGCCCTTCAGCTACAAAAAAGAATCTCCGGGGGAAAAACGAATATTTCGCTCCCCGCAGGCTTCTATATTGTTAAATTAAACGATTCCGTATATAAAATCAGAGTGATATAATAAATGATGAAACCATCATTGAATAAATTAATAATACAGCATTTATGAAAAAAATATCTTTGTCTCTCTTTTTATTATTCCTATCCGGTAGTTTGACCGCTCAAACCCAGGAATACGACTTGGTGATTGTCGGAGGAACACCCGGCGGCATCATGACGGCAATAGCCGCTTCTCGAGAAGGAAAAACGTCTGTTATTCTGGAACGCACCAATTATATCGGAGGTTTGCCCGTCAATGGTTTGGGAGCAACCGACATTGGAACACGCGGTGCAACCACCGGCTTATTCAAAGAATTTGTCGATCATATCTATGCTTATTATAAAGATACCTATGGCGAAAACTCGCAACAAGCCAACGTTTGCAGCAGCGGTTATCACTTTGAACCCAATGTAGCGGCAAAAGTATTCGACCGGATGCTGCAACCCGAAGCCAAAAACATTACCATTCTCCGGCAACGGCAATTCGACGCTTTGCCCCAAAACATCCAAATAAAAGACGGAAACATCCAAAGTATTCGCATTTACAACCGGCAAACGAAAAAGACAGAGGAATATACCGGTAAAATTTTTATTGACGCTACGTATGAAGGCGATCTGGGAGCGGCAGCCGGAGCGCCCTTTTCCCTCGGTCGCGAAGGACAAAGCGAATACAACGAAATCGGCGCCGGAAAGGTGTATAAACTCTGGGAAGGTCCCGAAATAGAAGGCTCGACGCACGAAGCCGATCAAGCTTTGCAAGCCTACAATTATCGCTTGTGCCTGACCAACGATCCGGCAAACCGGCTTCTTCCGGTAAAACCGGCTCATTACAAACGTTCGGACTATGTCTCTTTGATTGATGATGTCCTTCTGGGACGTTATGCCGGCGTAGGTATGCTGGAAGTAACCGCTGAAATGCAACAAGCCAATAAAAAACACCTCCAAGAAGGTGGGGCGCAGACCCAGATACCCGGCGATACTTGGGGAATTGCCAAGATTTCCAATCAAGTGGATGTTCCCAACCGGAAAACCGATTCGAATAATCAACATTTAGCCTTGATTTCGACCGATTTACCCGACGAAAACTATCCGTGGCCCACAGCCGGATGGAAATGGAGAGACCAATTTGCACAACGGCTCCAAGAATATACCTTGGGGTTGCTCTGGTTTGCTCAAAACGATAAAGAACTGCCCGAATCGTTCCGAAACGCCTGTCGCGAATGGGGATTATCCAAAGACGAATACCAAGACAACGGGAATTTTCCCCGTCAGGTATATGTCAGGGAAGGAAGACGATTGCATGGAGAACATATTTTTACGGCGAACGATGCCCGTCCCGCTGAAGAAGGTAAACGACCGCCGCTTTATACCAACAGCATCACGGCAAGCCATTATGCCTTAGATTCTCATGCGGTACACAAAAGAGAAGGAGATAAAATCGCTTTGGACGGCTTTTTTAGTTACAGTTCAGCCGTTTATACTGTTCCTTTCGGAGTGATTCTACCTAAGAATGTCAATAACTTGTTGATTCCCGTGCCGGCATCGGCTACGCATGTCGGATTTTCCACTCTGCGTATGGAGCCCTGCTGGATGGCTTTGGGACAAGCCGCCGGAACAGCTGCCGCCGTCGCTATCGACCGGAATCAATCCCTCAAAAAAGTGAATGTCGAAGACATACAAAGCCGCTTGTTGAAACAAAAAGCGACCTTAATCTATTTCAAAGACATTAAAACGGATCATCCCGATTTTGAAATGACTCAGTATATGGGTCTGAAAGGTTATTTGCCCGATTGGAATGTAAGATTAGACGATCTGGTGGATGACACTACCGCACGGGAATGGACAAAAAAATCAGGTATTTCATTCAATGCCGAAAATAAAACACGGGGCGAAATCCTGAAAAGTATTTATACTCTAATCAAATAAAAAGATGAAAAAGACCTGTATATTCTTTACACTCATAGTATTTTTAATCTCATGCAATACAGTTGAAAAAGATAAATTTCCGTACGGACAACAAGTGAATCCGTTTATTGGAACCGATTATAACGGACATACTTTTCCGAACGCTACCTTTCCGTTCGGCATGATGCAACCCGGTCCCCAAACCGGACATTACGACTGGGAATATTGCAGCGGATACACCTACAACGATTCTGTCATGGAAGGTTTTTCTCAAAATCGGCTGAATGGTACGGGCTGTCCCGATTTGGGCGATATTCTTTTTTCGCCTTTCTCCGGAACGCCTCGCAACGATTTCAAAAGTCTTTTTTCAAAAGAAACAGAAATTGCCGTCCCCGGCTATTACGCGGTAGAACTGATCGACAATGCGGTCAAAGCCGAGATAACCTGTTCGCCGCATGTCGCCTTTTATCGTTTCAGCTACCGAAAAGACCATCCCGCTTTATTCATTGATTTTCAAAACGGGATTGGTGGAACTCCGGAAGACCAACATAAGCACGTAAAATTCGCAGAAATAACCATCGAAAACAACCAAACCATTACCGGTCATCTGACGTTAAAAGGTTGGGTGGAACGGCAATTGTTCTTCGTCATCGAATTTGATACGCCTTTTACGGAGAAAAAAGAAGTTCTTAAAGACAGTCAAGACCAAGCGCCCAAGTATGTTTTCCATTATAATCTGGAAAAAAACAATCAATTACAGGTAAGAACATCCTTTTCGACCGTCAGCGTAGAAGGAGCCAAATTAAATCTGGCTATCGAATCTAAAAACGGAGATTTCGACCAAGTGAAAAAAAATGCGCAAAAAGCCTGGGAAACGATTCTGTCTAAAATAGATATTGAAGGGGATGATCAACAGAAAATGAATTTCTATACAGCCATGTATCATTTGATGATTCAGCCCAACAACATAGCAGACGTTGATGGAAAATACAGGGGCGCCAAGGATGAAATTCATCAATCGCCTTTTGGTTCCTATTACTCCACGCTTTCGTTATGGGACACGTATCGAGCTGCACATCCTCTTTATACCCTCGCGAATCCGGATAAAGTAAGCGATATGGTCAATACGATGCTGCTTCATGCCGAAGCACAAGGGTATTTACCCGTATGGGCGTTGTGGGGAAAAGAAAACCATTGCATGATCGGCAACCACGCTGTTCCCGTAATCGTGGAAGCTTGCTTGAAAAATTTTCCCGGCATCGACAAGAACCGGGCATTCGAACTGATAAAAAAATCATTGACCGAAAACCATTTGAAATCGCCTTGGACGGTTTACGATAAATACGGATATTATCCTTTTGATTCGGTCAAAGAAGAATCCGTATCTCGAACATTGGAAGCCGTTTATGACGATTATTGCGCCTCTTTGTTGGCTCAGGAATTAGGACTAAAAGAAGATTACGCTTTTTTCAAAAATCGTTCGGAATACTACAAAAACCTGTTCGATCCTGAAACCAAACTCATGCGGGCGAAAGATAGCAACGGCAAGTGGCGGACTCCGTTCAGTTCGTTCTCTCTGTCTCATGCCGGTACTGCGGGCGGCGATTATACCGAAGGCAATGCCTGGCAATATACCTGGCATGTACAACACGATGTCGCCGGATTGATCGACTTGATGGGTGGAAAGGAATATTTTACCACTAAATTGGATTCCTTGTTCGTATTGGAATCCGATGTGCAAAACGAAGGTTTTGTTTCGGATGTAACCGGACTGATCGGGCAATATGCGCAGGGAAACGAACCCAGTCATCACATCGTTTATTTATATACTTTAGCCGGGAAACCGCAGCGGACGCAAGAACTTGTCCGCGAGATTTTCGACCGGTTTTATTTGCCTAAACCCGGCGGTCTTTGCGGAAATGACGACTGCGGACAAATGTCGGCGTGGTATATTTTCTCTTCTTTGGGTTTCTATCCGGTCAATCCGGTGTTGGGAGAATACGTGTTGGGAGCGCCCCAACTGCCCAAAGCGACCATTCATTTGCCCGATAATAAAACATTTACCGTGATTGCAACTAATTTATCCGAAAAGAATAAATATGTAAAAAGTATCCGGTTGAACAACCAACCCATTACGGATTACAAACTGACTTACAGCCAGTTGATGCAAGGCGGAACATTAATATTTGAAATGACAAACAAATAAAAAATTATGAATACATCAGTTTCTTATTTGCACATCCAACGGAAAATTTTATTCCTGCTGTCGTTTTTGCTTATCTCCTCCGGAATGTATTCGCAAAAAGTGCGGGATTGGAAAGAATATGCCTCCATCATTAAAAAAAATATATACCAAGAGTATAAAGGAATGTTTCGTGAACCCGGCGAAGCATTGAAATACCCGTTTATCACTCCCGGAAGCGACCAATATTCCGATGTTTTATGGGATTGGGATTCATGGCTTACAAACATTGCCTTGCGCCAAGTATTAGTGGAAAATGGCGTTCGCGAAGATTTCAAAGAAATCGTTAAATACGAACAAGGTTGTGTGTTGAATTATTTGGAATTTAGCGGAATCGACGGTTGGATTCCGATTCAAATACAAAGGGGTTCTCTGAGAGAAAAAGTTCGTCCGAACAATATTTACGAGAACAATATGCACAAACCCTGTTTGGCTCAACATGCAGCTTTTCTTACCCGGATAAACGGCGGCGATGCTTCGTGGTTAAACGATAAATTTTATTTCCTTCAGACTTTTGTGAACAATTATGTGAATCATCACCGGAATACGGCAACCGGTTTGTATTATTGGCAAACGGATAACGCCATTGGAGTGGATAATGATCCGTGCACTTATTACCGCCCCAATCGAAGTTCCGGTTCAATATACCTGAACTGTTTGATGTACAAAGAATTGAAAGCGATGGCCTATTTGTGCGGACAATTACGATTAGAAGAAACGGCTCCCCAATATGAGAAAAATGCGGAAGATTTGCGATCGGCCATTCAAGAACATTGTTGGGACGAAAGGGACGGCTTTTTTTATAGCGTTGATTTGAATTTGTTGCCGGTGGAAGACAAAAAATCCTTCCAATTGCATAGCGGCATGCCGCGGGATTGGAATTGTCTGATTCAACGGATTGGTGTTTGGTCGGGTTTTCTGGCAATGTGGGCGGATATAGCCACGCCCGGACAAGCCAAACGAATGATAGAAGAACATTACAAAAATGAAAAAACATTCCATGCTCCTTACGGCATACGAACATTATCTAAAATGGAGAAAATGTATAACCTCAAAGCAAGCGGGAATCCGTCCTCTTGGTTAGGGCCGGTTTGGGGAGTATCCAATTACATGACTTGGCGGGGACTTCTCAAATACGGTTTTAACGAAGAAGCGAAAGAACTTGCCGAAAAAACCATACGCTTGTTTGGCGAAGATTTTGAACGTTCCGGAACATTGCATGAATATTATCAGCCGGAAAACGGAGAACCTATTCTCAATCCGGGATTTCAAAACTGGAACTATTTAGTGATAAATATGCTGGCTTGGATGGAAGGTCGTGAAGTCGTTTTCGAATTTTAAATGAATAATTACCCATCATGAAACATATCTGTATTTTAATTTTCAGCTGCATTGCTCTGACTGCTTTTGGGAAAAGCCCTTACCCGCATCAAATCGACCTTTCCGGCGAATGGTCTTTTGCTTTAGATCCGGAGGATGTTGGATTGGCGGAACAATGGCAAAACCGCTCGTTGACAGAGAAAATAAAACTGCCCGGTTCCTTACAAGCGCAAGGCTACGGCGAAGATATTACGCTTGAAACGCAATGGACGGGGCAGATTATCGACAGCACTTATTTCAAATCCGATGTATATGCAAAATACCGTCAACCGGATAATATCAAAATACCTTTTTGGTTGCAACCCGAAAAACACTATGTAGGAGTTGCCTGGTATCAACGGGAAATTGACATTCCGGCTGCATGGAAAAATAAAACGATTGAATTGGAATTGGAACGGGCGCATTGGCAGACAAGCCTTTTTGTCAATGGAAAGCAAATCGGGGAAAACGAATCGTTGCTAACTCCTCACCGTTACATCCTCAACGGAACAGGAAAACAGGTATTGACCCTTCGTGTGGATAACCGTTTACATATTCCCGTAGGTATGAACGCCCACAGCGTTTCCGATCACACACAAACCAATTGGAACGGTATTATCGGGAATATCTCGCTTTCGGAAAAACCGGCATTATACTTGGAGCAAGTCGATGTATATCCCGATGTGAAGGCAAAGAAAGCGAAAGTAGTCATCGCTTTAGCCGGAAAAGCGACAAGCGGAAAAGCGACGATCGAACTCCAAGGAAAAACAATCAATGCTTCCCGCTCCACCGGTTTGAAGCCGGTAACTGTCGGCATTAACCCGAAAAACCAATCGGTCGTTACGATCGAATTAGCAATGGGAGACGATATGCTGACTTGGTCGGAATTTGCCCCGAATTTGTATCAATTGCAAGTAGCATTACAGTCAAAAGAGGGAACCGACTCCAAAGAAATCACTTTCGGCATGCGCGAAATCAAAGCCGAAGGAACCCGGTTTTATTTGAATGGGCGACCCATTTTCTTTCGGGGAACATTGGAGTCCGCTATATTTCCGCTGACCGGATATCCTTCCACCCATGTTTCGGATTGGGAAAGAATCTACGATCGTTGCAAAGAATTTGGCTTGAATCATGTCCGTTTTCATTCGTGGTGCCCGCCGGAAGTGGCTTTTGAAGTCGCCGACCGCAAAGGTATCTATCTGCAAATCGAATGTGGCGGTTGGGCGACCGTCGGTAACGGAGAGGTTCAGGATGAATGGTTTTATGCCGAAAGCGACCGGATTGTGAAAGCGTTTGGAAATCATCCGTCCTTTTGCCTGATGGCGTATGGAAACGAGCCTGCCGGACCTCATTATACCGAATATTTATCCCAATTCGTCGATTATTGGAAAGCCAAAGATACTCGCCGGGTCTATACCACGGCTGCCGGCTGGCCCTACGTTCCGAACGCCGGTTATTGGAACACTCCCGATCCGCGTATTCAGGCGTGGGGCGCCGAACTGAAAAGCATTATCAATGCCGAACCGCCCAAAACGGATTACGATTTCCGCACAATCATTCACAATAAACCCATACCCACTATCAGTCATGAGATTGGACAATGGTGCGCCTATCCCGATTTTAAGGAAATTCCCCAATATACAGGCGTACTCAAAGCCAAAAACTTCGAGATCTTTCAAGAAAGTTTGATCGAACATCAGATGGGCGATTTAGCCGGTCAATTCTTGTATGCCTCCGGTCGTTTGCAAACCTTGTGTTACAAAGCAGATATCGAAGGCGCTTTGCGAACTCCCGGATTCGCCGGATTCCAATTGTTGGATTTGCATGATTTTCCCGGACAAGGCACGGCTTTAGTCGGCGTACTCAACGCTTTCTGGGAACCTAAAGGTTATGTGGACAGTAAGGAATATACGATGTTTTGCAACCGTACCGTTCCTTTGGCGCGAATGTCGAAATTGATTTGGACGAACAATGAAACCTTCAAAGCATCCATCGAAATCGCTCACTTCGGCGAACAACCGGCTTCCAATGCAAGCATCGAATGGGAAATTACCGGTGCTTCGAAAAAAGTATTAGCAGGAGGAAAAACTACCCGCGATTTGCCTATTGATAATTGCATTCCGGTTTCGGATATTGAATGGGATTTATCCTCCATCAGCGAACCGGCTCAATTGGTCTTAACAGTCAAAGTTCCTTCGCTTCAGGCGGAAAATCAATGGAATTTCTGGGTATATCCGGAAAAAGAAAAAGCCATATCATCCAAACCCTACCTGACTACGGATTATGAGGATGCCCTCACACATGCCCGTTCCGGGGAAAATGTCTTGTACTGTTTAAATAAAGAGACATTACGAGCGGATAAAGGCGGAAACATCGGCGTTGGATTTTCATCCATTTTCTGGAATACGGCTTGGTCGCGGAAACAAGCTCCCCACGAATTGGGCGTTTATTGCGATCCGAATCATCCGGTTTTTGCCGGTTTTCCGAATGATGGTTACAGCGATTATCAATGGTGGGAGATTGTAACCGGAAGCGCGGCGATGGTACTGGACGACTTTCCGGCGGATGTTCGCCCGTTAGTCCATTTAATTGATGACTGGTTTACCAACCGGAAATTGGGAATCCTGTTGGAGATGAAGGCAGGTACCGGTAAAATGGTCGTGTGTAGCGCCGATATTGTATCCAATTTGGAGCAACGTCCGGCTGCCCGCCAGTTCCGGCGGAGTATCGAACAATACATGGCTTCCAGGAAATTCAATCCTTCTCAGGAATTAGATCAATATTTTGTAAAAATAATAAAGGAATAATGAAAAAGATAATCCATACTATTGTGCTGATCGTCGTATCCGTCCTTTTTAGCCAGTTAATTTCCGCAACACCTCTGCAAAAAGAGTTGCATTCCGGATGGAAATTCAAGCAAGCCCGTTTGGTCAATTGGTATCCCGCTACCGTACCGGGAGTGATACATACCGACCTGATAGCGAATCAATTGATCGAAGATCCTTTTTTTCGACTGAATGAAAAAGGCGTACAATGGGTGGATAAGGAAGATTGGATTTACGAAACCATTTTCGATATTCCGGAAGAGATGTTCTCAAAAGAAAATATCATCCTCTTTTTTCAAGGTTTGGACACGTATGCCGATGTGTATCTGAATGAAGAAAAAGTGTTATCTGCAAACAATATGTTCCGGGAATGGAAAATCAACATCAAAGGAAAAGCCAAAGAAAAAGAGAACCGTTTGCGCATCTATTTCCATTCGCCTATTAAAATCGATATGCCCAAATGGGAAGCCGCGCCCGTCAAGTACGAAGCCAATAACGACCAATCGTACAACGGTGGAATTTTCAACCGGGTACTGAGTGTGTATGCCCGCAAAGCCGGTTACCATTACGGTTGGGACTGGGGTCCCCGCTTGGTAACATCGGGAATTTGGCGTCCGGTTTATTTAGAAGCGTGGAACGATCTGCGTTTGCAAGATGTATTCATACAACAACCCGAAGTATCTGCGAAAAAAGCGGTTATCCAAGCCAACATTGAAATTTTATCCGATAAAGACATTGCCGGCGCCGTAGTAACGATAAAAAATGAGTTCACTCAAAAAGCGTTTGCTTCCCTAAAAACTTCGTTGAAAAAAGGACTCAATACCATCGAAGTCAATTTTACAATTAAAAATCCCCGTTTATGGTGGAGTAATGGTTTGGGAGAACCCTATCTGTATGCGATGACTACCGAAGTCGCTACCCACTCAACCGTAATGGATTCCCAAACAAAAAAAGTAGGGATCCGTTCGTTGAAAGTGATCAATCAGCCCGATGAATACGGGAAAAGTTTGTATTTGGAATTAAACGGCATTCCTGTTTTTGCCAAAGGAGCGAACTATATTCCCTGCGATAATTTTCTTCCACGGGTTACCCAAGAAATTTACGAACGTACCATCTTGGATGCTGTTAATGCCAATATGAATACCTTGCGGGTATGGGGCGGCGGTATTTACGAAAATGATGTATTTTACGAACTGTGCGACCAATACGGCATTATGATCTGGCAAGATTTCATGTTTGCCTGTGCGCTGTATCCCGCTGAAGGCGAATTATTAGAAAATATCAAACAAGAAGCGATCGACAATATCAAACGGCTGCGGAATCATGCCTGTATGGCTTTGTGGTGTGGAAACAATGAAGTCCACGATGCTTGGTATGGTTGGGGATGGGGAAAACGTTACATCAAGGAAAATCCCGAACAAGCAGCCATTATACTCAATCAATACGATACGCTTTTTAATCATCTGTTGCCGGATCTGGTTTCGGAATATGCGCCTCAGATATTTTATTGGCCTTCTTCGCCTTATTACGAGGAAGATAAAGCCACCAGCCCCACCAGCGGCGACCGTCATTCGTGGAACGTCTGGCACGCGAGCAAACCGATTTCCGATTACAACAAGGAAAAAAGCCGTTTTTTCAGTGAATATGGTTTTCAGTCGTTTCCTGAATTTGAATCGGTCAAAAAATACGCGCCTTATCCCGAAGACCATAGCATTACTTCCGAGGTAATGCTGTCTCATCAACGAGGCGGGATTCATGCCAACGAATTGATCGAAGAATACTTACTGAAAGAATATCGGCAACCCAAAGACTTTGAAGCGTTCTTATATATGAATCAAGTCTTGCAGGGCGATGCCATCAAAACAGCGATCGAAGCCCACCGCCGCCTGATGCCATATTGTATGGGATCGTTGTATTGGCAACACAACGATTGCTGGCCTGTAGCTTCCTGGTCGAGCCGGGATTATTACGGACGTTGGAAGGCGCAACATTATTTTGCACGCGAAGCTTTTGACAATATACTCGTTTCACCCATTTTGAACGAGGAAAATCTGGAAGTCTATATCATTTCCGACGAATTGAAAGATTTGAAAGGACAACTCACCCTTAAAATACAGGAATTAGACGGTAAAATCATCTATGAAATCAACCAAGAGGTGAAAATTCCGGCGAATGCCAGCATCCCAGTATTCTCTGCCGAAATCGCTTCCGTACTTAAAAATGCCGGCAAAGAGGATGTTTTTGTCTCCGTGCAGTTGAAAACTCCGAACAATAAAGTATATAAAAACAACTACTTTTTGGATAAACAAAAAAATATACGCTTTCCTCAAACTACCTTGTCAAGGCGAATTAAACCAATAGCAAGCGGTTATGAAATTACATTGACCTCGGATAAATTTTCCCGGGCGGTATTTCTTTCTTTAGAGGAGGACGATCATTTCTTTGAGAATAATTATTTCGATATTTTGCCGGGAGAAAATGTAACGGTAAGAGTCAAAAGCAAACTTTCGCGACAGGAATTGGAGAAACAATTGAAAGTCATCTCTTTGCGGGAGGCTTATTAGGAACTTCCGGTGGAATAGGCAGATCTAACTTTCAAACCCTGTCAGCCAGGGTGTTCAGTAAATAGTATCAAAAATTACGCCGCTCTCATCTTCTATAATATCAGAAGAGTTATTGTGAACCTCTTTATCTGATTTAAGCATGGATGCTTCTGGTTCACCAATAAAACCCTGTGTTTTTATCGCGGAGCGATAGGGCGTTTAACGACTTGGCAGGGGATTCCTCGCCTACGGCTCGGAATGACCCGATAATCTGTGGGGGAAGACAATGGGAGGAATCCCCTGCCAAGCCGTTAAGCACTATTCTTCTTAACCTGATTAACCCAAACCACCTCCAACCAAGCAAATAAAAATATCAATAAACGATTGTATTGTCCGGATCTGCCCCGTAGTATCCGGGATTTTGTTTCAAATTGGAATTTAATTCTATTTCCTGCGAAGGCAACGGATACAATTCATAGTAGTCGAACCATTGGCGGTTTTCGGATGACTGGTATAAATAAAATCCGTTTTCGTCGGTTTTGAAAGCGCCGAATTTACGCGCCCATGGAGAACGGTTGGCAATATAGAAACCACAAATGGATTGAGGCATTTCCTCTCTCGCTGTATTCCAACGTTTCAGGTCTTTCAGCCGGAATCCTTCCATTTGAAGTTCTACGGTACGCTCGTTTCTTATTTGAGTTCTCATATCCAAGCCGTTATCATTGACCAACGCATTTGTTAATCCTGTAACTTGTCCTCTTTCTCTCAGAAGATTGATACTTTTGCTTAAGTCCTCGTCGGAAATACTCCCATAACGTTCATATAAAGCTTCCGCATAAGTCAACAAAACTTCGGCATACCTGATTTCCGGAAGATCATACGATTGGCTGGCATTATTTGTTTCTTCTACAAACTTATTGCAATAATAACCGGTAACAGAAGCGGCGCCAAACCGGTTGTTGTATGCTGTAGCGACAGGATTCGGATTTCCCCAGAGGGACATTACTCCCGGTCCGTAATACAGGCTGTCTTGCTGTTGAACAACACTGGTCAGGCGCGTATCCCGGTTCTGATATTCGGAATTGTATGTGCCATATCCAAGAAATTGATCGTTATTTCTGTTATTGTAGTGTATTGGCAATCCGTTTCTACACAAGTACATATCCATCAATTTTTTGGTTGGAGAGAAGTATTGAATATAGGTCAAGCCTTCTTTAACAATTCCTGCATTTCTATCAAGTCTTTGAGACAGAATATATTCTTTGTTGTCGGCCTTTGTTTTACTTGCCCAGTTACATTGCACATTGTCCAGAATGAACAAATATTTATAGCTGTAAATTCCCAGACCTCCGCTAAGGCTTGTTGAAATGGCTTGCGGAAAGTTGAATATCTGATACCGGTTACTTTTAATCACTTCGTCCGAACAAGTTACGGCATCTTCCAACAGCTTTTCCCAATTGCCTCTGCCTCTGAATTTTCTCCATGTACCTTCAAAAAGAGAGATACGAGCCTTCAAGCCATAAGCCGCTTGTTTGGAAACACGTCCCTTGTCGGAAGAAGAAATTTGATTTTCCCAGGGAAGACCGGAGATGGCTTTATCCAGATCATCAATGATAAATTTGAATGTAGTTTCCCTGTCGCTTCTCGCGATTTTCAATTCCGGTGAATTCAAATCCAAGGGTCGTTCTACAATGATTACTCCTCCATAACTTTCAAATAACCGGAGATAGTGGTAAGCTCTGAAAAAATGAGCTTCGGCAATATATGGTTTGATTTTGTTTTGATCCGGAAAATCCTTTGCTTTTTCCAGCAGATAATTTGTTTTCCTTATAAATTTATAAAGTTCCGAATATCTGTCATCTTTGACGGGGATACTAATATCTCCTCGACTTACCGAAGTTGGCGCCGCATTCCCATACCAGCAGAATATATCAGAATTCATGTCGTCGGCGTCGTATCCTTTCAAATCACGGTAAAAGTCGCTTGCTGCATCTTTGAAGTCTGCTTCTGTTTTCCAAAATGCAGGATCACTTACTAATGTTTCCGGTATTTGCGTTAAATAATCATCGCACGAAAATAAGATAGATGCAAATAACGCTATTGTGAAAATTTTTAATCTGTTCATCATGTTTTTCTTTTTAGAAATTAAGATTTATTCCAAAGCTAACCGACCGGACAGCAGGGTGTTTTTTATAATTGTCACCAATCCTTTCCGGATCATAGCCATCATCATTTTTTACCCATTCCCAGAGGTCTGTTCCTGTAACATACACTCTCAGCTTGGAAATACCGGCTTTGTCGAGCCATTGTTGAGGGAATGTATATCCCAATGAGATGTTTTTCAGCCGGCAATAGGCCTGATTAATCACATTCATGGTGGACATACGATCCCAGTTGTAAGTTTTCACATCACCACCGGCCATTATTCTGGGATAATAAGCACCGGAATTATACAAGGGTGATTCGGGATTATTGTTGTAGGTGTTGCCATAGAAACCGGAAGAGGCATTATTCCACCAAGCTACAAACGGTTTGTTATCGGCCCTGAAAGTCCATATATCCCCAACACCCTGAAAGAATGTGGTAAAGTCAAAACCCTTGTATTCCATATTGAGATTTATCCCGTAAGTATAGCGCGGGTCTTGCGAACCGATATATACTAAGTTTTCTGTGCCGCTACGGTCGAAATGTCCGGTACCGTTGGCATCCAAGTATTTAGCGTCTCCAATACCAAGATCAGCCGGAAGGCCTCCATTGGGGAAAGTTTCCTTATATGCGTCCAGTTCTTCTTGAGAGCGTATAACGCCATCATAAACATACCCGAAGTAGGCGTTTATGGGGTATCCCTGACGTGCAAAGGTAGGGCCGAAAACATTGATAGCACTCCCTCCGTCTATATAGTCAATGACAGTTTTGGCATCAGCCAGATTTCCGGTCAAAGAATATTTAAAATCTTTTCCGATTTTATCAGACCATGTAAGATTTATTTCAAAACCTTTTGTTGTCATTTTACCGTTATTTGAAGCAGGAACATCGGCGCCTATCTGAGCCGGATAAGTCAACCCGATCAACATGTTGATGTTCTTTTTGCGGAAAATATCTACGCTTCCGCTGAGCCTGTTATGCAGAAAAGCGAAGTCTAAGCCAAGGTTCCCCGAAACGATGGTTTCCCATGTGCGAAGAGGGCTTGCCAGAGAGCCTAAGCCGGCAGTCCGGGTTTTTGTGTAACTGTCTCCGAAAGGGTAAGAATTGCCGAAGCTTAAAAATTGAATATAGTCGTAATAGGAGATACCCGATTGGTTGCCTGAGTTTCCATACGAGCCTCTCCATTTCAAGTTATCGAAGAAATTCAAATTTTTCATAAAACTTTCTTCCGAAGCGCGCCAGCCGAGTGAAACTCCGCCAAAGCTTTTCCATCGTTTTTCTTTTATGAACTGAGATGCGCCGTCGCTCCTGAAATTCCCTTCTATCAGGTATTTTCCTTTATAGTCGTAGTTGAGACGGCTGAATACGGAAGCCAGACTCCACGCATATTTATTTTCACCATATCCCAATGTTGATTTGTCGCCTGCCGTAAGAGATAAGAGATCGCTGGTAATGTTTTTTACATTCACATTAAGCCATTGGTATTTTTCGTCTTCGGCGGAACCTCCCAGCATCCACTTGAAATTATGCGCTTGATGGATGTTTTTTTCATAAGTTGCATATAGCTGGTATGTCTTATGCCGGTGCAAATCACGGGCAGTGCCATATTCGGTATCGTTGATATTCGGATATTGCATAGACCATTGATCGTCATAAGAATAGAACGTTGCCTGTTTGACTTGTTTTTCGGCATTATACCACCAATAGTTCAAGCCTAATTGTCCTGTTAAACTTAATTCTTTGGTAATGCTGTAGGTTGCGTCCACGCCGGTATTCAACCGGTGCCAAACTTCAGTGAAATTTCCGCAACTGCCAAGCGCCCCAAGCAAAGAAGGTTGCCCTCCCCATGCATAGTAATTTCCCGATTGAGTATATACAGGCATTCCGGGTTGAACTACCCACGCCGAGTAGGCGCCGAATCCGTTTTCCAATAGAGATGGCTTCAGCCGGTCTTCCTGCTCGAATGTCATTTTAATACCAACGTTTAGCTTATTATTCAACAGCTTCATGTTATCGCTGAGGCGAAGACTGTATTTATCGTCATACAATTTGACTTTAAGAATGTCGTCCTGATGGGTATATCCGAAAGATACATAGTAGTTATTATTTTCGCTGCCTCCGCTTAATGCAACATCATGCGTAGTATAAACACCATTGCCATACAGCACTTTTTTCCAGTCCGTATCGAAAAAACAAATATCATAAGTATCGTTAAACGGGCCGGGATTCAGGACTGTTGCGCCGTTATCCGGGTTTAGAAAATAGTCTTTATATTGGCCGAATGGGTTTTCTTCGGGTCTGCCGATATTTGTGTAAGCCTCATCTAATGTGGTAATCCATTGTTGAACAGACATTACAGGCCGGTTGCGTCCCAAGTAGCTCAAAGACATGTTTCCGTTGTAGGTCAATTGAGTTTTTCCTGCTTTTCCTTTTTTAGTTGTCACCAAGATAACGCCTCCGGCAGCCCTTGCGCCGTATATTGAAGCGGAAGCATCTTTTAAGACCGAAATGTTTTCTATGTCGGATGCATTCAAATAAAATAACTCGTCTTGATCTACGGCAGGGATCCCATCAATAATCACCAGTGGTCTGGTATTATTAATGGAGGCAGAACCTCGTATTTTAATGTCCCAATTTTCATCTCCCGGCACACTGTTTCCTTTCATTATGGTTAATCCCGGAATCTGGCCTTGCAGGGAAGATACGGCATTGTTTGTCGGCTTATCTAAAAACGGTTTTTCTCCGACGGAACCGACGGAACCGGTCAATGTCACTTTTTTCTGTACGCCGTATCCCACAACAACAACTCCTTCCAGCTCATGGGTGTCTTCTTCCATACGGACTTCCAGATAAGAGCTGTTTGGGTCGATTTTTACTTTTTTTGCCTTGTATCCTATACTTGAGAAAGACAGGACGCTGTTGTCATCAGATGTGTTTATACTGATTTGAAATTCCCCCTCAATGTCGCTTATGGCACCGGTTTGAGTACCGGTGATAGTTACACCGGGAAGACTTTCATTCGTATTGGCATCTATGACTTTTCCTTTGATGACTTTGCTTTGTGCAAAAACCGGGCAAACACAAAGAATTGTCAGGCAAACCAATATTCTTAATTTTATTAGATTCATATTGAATAGTTTATTCATTTCACGATAACCTTGAAAGTATTAATATTATTAACCTTTATAATATACATTCCATTCGGTACATCTTGAAGATTCACTTCCGGTGATTGCGTTGAAGCAACAAGGCCTCCCAATACATTATATACTTTTACATTGGAAACGTTAGTTCCTGTGATATGCAGTATTTTATTTTCCTGAGTAATTTGTAAATCTGAAACAGGATTGGGTTTGAAGCCCGCGTCGCCGGCGTCGATAAAGTCGTAGAACTCGTCGAAGTCTTTGAAAGAACGCAACCAGTCTATGGTGACATTATCTCCCGTACTGCCTTCTATAACGAACTGAATATTGGATATAACAACTCCCGAAACATTGAGTTGCCCCCAGATTTCCTTAAGATTCCATGCATATACCTCAGAAGCTGCGTATTCTTCCGGGTAAATATCCCTGATACGCATAACCGCCTCTGCGGCTCCGTTGTTTAATTTCATCAGGAAATTTAAGTCGGGACGGCTTTTGCTATCAATTTTCACTGCCAGAACCGGATATGCATTGAGATCATAAAGTGCGGAAGGCATTTGGAATAAACAAAAACCATCAACAGCGCCTTGTGCAAAATGTACCGTACCGTTTGATACGTTTACGTCCGTACAATTATAATGAGGAGTCCAATCTCCCATCGAATTAAATTCGTCATTGATATGGGGTCTTCCTCCGCTTGCTTCGGGTAATGCCTCGATTTCTTCCAAAGTGGCATAAGACCGCAGCCAATCGACAATAATACTGCCTCCGCTTGAAGTCATGGCAAATTGTATAAATCCGTCGATTGTACCCGACCAGCCTGTGATGTCTTTTACGTTCCAGCAGAAAATGTTATTTCCCAGCACGATGGCTTGCGACATTGGAAGTTCGATAGGTGTAGCAGTTCTCACGTCGAGGCCATTAACCGCTTTTAAACCCCATGCGCCTGTGTATTCATCCATATAAACGGCAATCCATGGATAAGTATCCAAGTTAACGGTATAGTAGTTGGATGACCAGGCTACACCCCAACCCGAACCGGGAGTAACCGACAAACCGAGTTGTCCGGTGTCAATAAACCATTCAATGTTGTCGCCCGTCCATGTTTTAGCCGGATCATTGAACTCTTCCGCGATTTTAACGTCGCCGGCATAAATGGAACTGCAAAAAATAGCTCCTAATGCAAAAAGTAATAAATTCTTCTTCATGAGTTTGAAAATTTAAAGTGTTTATAAAAAATTATTTTATGTTTGACATGAAAGTGTTAGAAACTCTTGCAATGACTAAACGGTTGCGAATATACAACCGATGATTTAAATGGAAGTATGTTATGATTTCAAATTAGTCTATACGGTTAATAAAATATACAAAGTGACTTTTCACCCCGGCATTTTTAAAATCGTGTATACCTATTTGAAATTCCAGCATACCCGGTTTGATTTTGAAGGTTATACCTTTGCATGACAGTTTAATATTAACAGGTAAACAAGTTTTACCATATAAAATTATCGTTATCATGAATAAACATCTTACTCTTTTTGTACTTTTATTATTATTGCGCCCTGCGTTTATGCATGCGGCAAACCCTATGATCGAAATTCACAACGGAAGCGTTCAGATCGCTTCGCACGACAGAACTGATTATTGCAGAACGATTACCGCCGGATATACCGATGAGACCGGAGATCACAACTACACCGTTTTCGGGGATCAATTATTGAAACTGATCGATAATGACTTGACCTCGGAATTGTTTGTTCCAAACATGCCGGCCGGTTTTTATATCCAATTTGATTTTGATGCTCAGGTGAGGCTTTCCGGTTACTCGTTAACGGCGTCTCAAACTTCACTTACTTGGCACTTGCGTGCAAACGTAAATAATGACTGGCAGGGTATAGATGATATAAGAAACCATACTTTCGGTACTGAAACTAAGTGTTATATTCCTTGGGATCCATATCCTTTCAGTGACAAAAACCTGTCGACTGTAAACTGGACTACCCTTGAATCCAAATCGTTCAGATTATATCTGACCGGATACAACGGAAACAGCGATTTGAGATTGAATGAGTTCCAAATTTTTGGATATGATACCGATGTTAAACAGAGCATCATCAATACTCCGGATGGGGCAATATCTTCCAATAGGAGTAATAACTGGGTGGGGCAAGTTATTGGGGATATAACAGACCGGAATATGGATACTAAATTCTGTGCTGTCGTTTGGTCAGGTTCTATTTGTCCGATTGAAATAATGTATGAAAGTCCGACCGCAGTAAGTATCAATAAATATACGCTGACTTCGGCAGACGATGCGACCGATAGAAACCCAAAGTCATGGAAATTGCAGGCTTCCAACACTAATAACGGAAATGACTGGGTGGACTTGGACACTCGCGATAATCAACTTTTTGCCGGATTTTTCAATACAATGGAATACGCTATCCCAACTACCGGACTATACAAATATTTCCGGCTTTACATTACTGAAATCAACGGTCCGGACGCTCCAAACGCCGACAACTTCTTTCAATTGGCCGAATGGCAGCTTTTCCTTGATCCGATAAAAGTGGCTTGCATCGGAAACAGTATTACGGACTGGAGTGGATACCCCGAATTTTTGCAGGGGCTTTTGGGTCCTCAGGACTATAAAGTGCTCAATTGCGGTGTTGGAGGCGCTACGCTGTTGAAAAACACCGGATCTCCATACTGGGGGGTATCCAAATATACCCAGGCTTTGGCGAGTAATCCCGATATCGTTATTATCAAGCTGGGTACCAACGATATGCCGTCATGGAACTGGGACACTCATGGCGATGAGTACGAAGGAGATTACATGGACCTTGTCGCCTCGTTCCAACAGTTACCCAGCCATCCTAAAATCTATTTGTGCTACCCGCTGTATGCTATATTCGGATATAATGGAACGATTCACAACGAAGATATTGTGTCCAAAATGATCCCGAAGATCAATAATGTGGCTGCTGCAAAAGGTTGTGAAATCATAGACTTTAATACTCCTTTCGCCGGAAGGTATAATCTTATTCCGGATGGAGTGCATCCTTCTCAGGAAGGGGCATACGATATGGCTCAAATCGTTTATAAGGCAATAACCTGTCCCGAATGTCCGGCTTATGACCCTTTCACCCGGATTGCATCGCACGACAGGACTGATTACCGTAGCAGTACAACTTCCAACTTTGGAGCTTCTGCCGATGATTTGGAAAGTTTGTTTGATAATAACCCGGTTACTAATCTCAATATTCCAAGTTCCGCATCCAATGTGTATGTGCAAGTGGATTTTGATGCGCCGGTAGAAACTTCCGGATACGCTATAACCGCAGAAACTGCTAAATTTTCGTGGGAATTGCAAGGCTCAAACGGAAATGACGCCTGGACGCCCATTGATACAAAAGAAAATCAAGATTTCGCCGCAGGAACAAGAACTGTACATTTTGTGGATAACCTGGGCAATTGGGCAAACCATTCGTACCAATCGTTCAGATTATTGATAACCGATAAGGGAGGCAGTGGATTGAACTTGAGCGAATGGCAAATTTTCGGACATCCTCAATCTTTTGAATCAAGCGTAACAAACACTCCCGGAGGAAAAATTACTGCTGCAGTATTATCTGCCGGTGAAGCAATGGCCGGAATTGACGGTGAAGCTGTCGGAAAATTAATCGACCGGTCGGCTTCTTCCAAATATTGCTCCGCTTTTTGTTATGCTCCTGTCTGGATACAATATGAAAATCCAACACCCGTAAGCATCAACAAATATACGCTGACGTCGGCCAACGATGCTTTCGAAAGAAACCCAAAGGCTTGGGTATTGCAAGGTTCTGACAATGGAACAGCTTGGACCGACTTGGATTCACAGCAAAATCAGGATTTTGCAGGTTATTTCCATACAATGGAATATTCCATCGCTCCTACCTATGAATACAGGTATTTCAGACTTTATGTGACCGAGTATTATGGCAAAATAAGTACTTTTCAATTAGCCGAATTTCAATTGTTCGAAACACAGGAAAGTATGGGTACAACTATTCGAAAAAACGAACCCAACTCATTCAGAATAGTACCTACCGTAGTGGCAATAGGGGAATCTTTGAATATTACGGCTCCGGAAAACGGAACATTGAATATCTATTCAGTCCAGGGAACTCTTATAAGTAGTATGGAGGTAACCAAAAATACCTCAAGCATCCGGGTAAACCTTACCAAAGGTATATACATTGCCCGGTTAATGAACGCTAACGGTAAATATTCGACCAAGCTGGTGGTGAAATAAACTGTAATAATAACTTGGTAAACAAGCTGACGCATAAGCTTACACGTTTGCTTGTTTGCCGCAACATTCAAATTATCATGAATAAACGTAATCTTACTCTTTTTGTACTTTTATTATTATTGTGCCCTGCGTTTTTACAAGCGCAAAACTTTAAAATCGCATCGCACGACAGAACGGATTATTGCAAACGCATATCCATATCTAATAATCTTGCGACTGCCGATCAGTTGATAAAATTGATAGATAACGATCCGAGCACCGAGCTTAATATCCAAAATATTGATATTGATGTTGAAGATGCGCAAGTTCTTAATATTCAATCTATCCAAATCGATTTTGAAGTCCCAACTAAAATTTCGGGATATTCATTGTCTGTCAATGGAAATGTTCCTTTGTGGTGGGAAGTTTACGGATATGCCAATGAGTCTGATGCTAAAGTTAATGCTAACGGAACATCTTTAGACCAACGGCAACGATGGATTAATAATGAAACATTGATTTTTGATTTTGGAGCGCCTCAAGAATTTAAATCGATTGTATTATGGATTTTCAAAAATTTTGGCTCTCATGAATTGAGATTAAGCGAATTTCAGCTTTTCGGATATGAATCGGATTTACGGGAAAGCATAACTAATA
This sequence comes from Bacteroidia bacterium, assembly GCA_025999115.1. Next base: position 15,865 of record BNWW01000014.1, on the reverse strand, counting down.
CTCCGGGAGGACAAGTTACTGCGTCGAGAGGAGATTTTGGTTGGGCAAACCAAGGTTGCGCCCAATTAATTGACAAGAATATTAATTCTAAAGCGCTGTTTACTAATGATTCTAATCCGATTTGTCCTTTTTGGATCAAGTATGAAAACCCTACTGCCGCAAGTATCAACAAATATACGCTTACTTCGGCCGAAGACGCACCCGATCGAAACCTGAAATCATGGATATTACAGGGTTCCAATACCGGTGGAAACGGCGATGAAGAATGGACTAATTTGGATACCCGGCAAAATCAGGAATTTGGAGGCTTTTACAATACAATGGAATATTCCATACCCGTTACACAAGCATATAAATATTTCAGGCTCTATGTGAATGAAATTGCCGGTCCGGATAATACAATTTGCCAAATGGCCGAGTGGCAGCTTTTCCTTGAGCCGTTGAAAGTCGCCTGTGTGGGAAACAGCATCACGGAGGGTTGGGTGTATCCGGCTCATTTACAGAATTTGTTCGGAACCGATAATTATATTGTCCGCAATTATGGGGCAAGCGGACATACCTTGTCAAAAAACAGTGATGCTTCTTATTGGAGGAATGAGAATACCAAATATGTTGAAGCTTTAATGTGGCATCCCGATATAATTATCATCAAATTGGGTACAAATGATACCAAACCGCAGTACTGGACAGTATATGGCAGTGAATATGAAGCTGATTATATGGATTTTGTCGCTTCATTTCAGAATAATCTGGCCAATAATCCTGAAATTCATTTGTGTTATCCTCTTTATCTTGTTCCGGGTAACCTTTTAGGTGGAACTCCGGGCGCTTGTAGCAATGATATTATCACAGACTATATGATTCCTGCGATAGATAATGTTGCCGCAGCAAAAGGCTGTTCGATTATCGATCTTAATACTCCGTTTATCGGAAGGAATTACCTTATTCCCGACGGCGTTCACCCCAACGAGGAAGGAGCAAAAGATATGGCGGAAATTATTTATAAAGCGATCACTTGTCCTGCATGTACAGATATAAATCCTTTTATCCGGCTTGCATCCCGTGACTTGTTGGATCGTCGCAGCAGTGTTTCTTCCAATTTAGAAGTATCCGGCAGCGATTTGGAAAAATTATTCGATAAAAATCCGGCAACCGGAATTTCAACCGGTTTTACAAACGGAAATTATATTCAGGTTGATTTTGACACACCGGTTGTTGCTTCGGGATACTCGGTAACGGTTAGCCAATCCGATCTGACCTGGTGGGAATTGTGGGGAAACAAAGTGGGTGAAGGTTGGGTAAAGCTGGATGAGTACAATTCGATTGTTATTCCCGACCATACAACCATGATATTTCAACATTCCGATTGGGCAAGCGCTTACACGTCATTCAAGTTGTACTTTTTCGGCAATACAAGTAGCACATTGAAATTGAGCGAATGGCAGATTTTCGGGCATCTTCAACAGTTTGAATCCTGCGTGACCAATACTTTGGGTGGAACCATCACTTCTTCAATGGGAGCCAGTTGGGAACAGGAAGTGGTTGAAAAGCTGATAGATGGAAATATTTCTTCTAAATATTGTTCTAATTTTGGTTATGCGCCCATTCAGATACAGTATGAAAATCCTACGGCTGTAAGTATCGACAAGTATGCACTGACCTCGGCTAACGATGCTCTCGAAAGAAGTCCGAAAACATGGGTATTGCAAGGTTCTGATGATGGTTATGAGTGGACGGATTTGGATTCGCAACAAAATCAGGATTTTGTCGGATTTTTCCATACCATGGAGTATTCTATCACGCCCACAAGCCAATATAAATATTTTCGCCTGAATGTCAGCGAATATTATAGTACGACAAATGCTTTTCAACTCGCTCAATTTCAGCTTTTTGAGACTCTTGCCTCCACCAGATGGACCGGCTCCGTCGACACTGGTTGGAATAAATCAGGAAACTGGACCGGCGGTGTCCCGGGAACAACAACCGATGTGACTATCGCTGCCAATACAAGCAAAAACTATCCAACGGTTCCTTCGGCAAAAACAATCGGCAAGCTCACGATTGAAGCCGGAGCAGAATTAGGAGGTCAGGATTTATTGACTTTCACAGACCTTACGGTGAATGTGAAAGTACCTGCCGACCGGTGGAATATGCTTTCCTTGCCGTTAGCTGCAAAAGTGAGTGATTTCAAATCTATAGAAAGCGATATTTGGATTTCCAAATTCGATGAGAATGGATGGAATGAGATTATTACAGGGGCTACCACATTGGGTATTGGCGAAGGATTTATTTTATGGGTAGAACCCGGAAATGAAGAATTTTCACTTACAGGAACAGCATTAGCCGGTGCAAGTCTGACTGAGCCGTTAGCTTTCACTCATGATATCGATTATGATTCCGATTTTGCTTTGGTAGGTAATCCGTATTTGTCTTCTATTGATTTTACTAAACTTGTTGCACTTAATGGTACTTTGATAAACGATAATTATCAAATATATACAGGAACCGGTAATGACGACGACGATACAGATGGTCAAGCGGATGCCAGCTATATAGGTTATCACCCACTTGGCGATTGGGGGTTATCAGTGGATGATTTAGATGAATTTATCGCACCATTCCAATCGTTTATTGTCGAAAAAAATACAGCAAATACTGCCGGCGATGAATTAGCATTTACCCCCACTATTATGACCGGAGCTACCGGTAAGGGAGAACTAAGAGCTACCGGAAACATTACCGGTAAATTGGAAATTACGGCAACCAACCCTGCGGCTTCTTTCGTTACGTTCATCGCCAATCGCGAAAACAGCCGGGACGCCGGCAGAATGTCGGCAGGTATCGGTAATATCCCGGACATCTACACCTTAAAAGGATCCAAGGCTTTGGGCGCCCACATCATTCAAACCGACGATATTCTGATTCCGCTGGGTATCGCCACGGTATATGAAGGCAACATGACTTTGACTTTCAAAGGCATGGATACCTACAATGCTCAAATCAAATTGATTGATAACGAAAAGGAAGGAAACAAGGAAATCGAATTAACCGGCAGCGAATTTGTTTATCCGTTTGAATATACTCCGGCTAAAAATACAAACGATGCAGTGGTTGCCAATAATACCCGTTTCGCGATTCAGTTTGCGCCGAATGCACTTACCGGAATCAAAAACAAGGCGGTTGAATCGAACGTATCGGTTTACGGCAAAGACAAAACCATTTTCGTGGCAAGTTCTTCTTCTTCCGATAGAATCAAAGGGATTTATGTCTATGATACTCAAGGGCGCACAGTCTATGCCAACGACAAGGTTAATACAACGGCTTATGCGATCAATCAACCGTTTGCCGCTTCGGTTTACGTCGTGAAAGTAATTACAGAGAAAGGCGTTAAGAACGTGAAAGTAATTAATAATTAACAATTAACAAAGATGAAAAATAGAAAAATGATAGCAATATTGGTTTTGCTGTTGTCGATTTCGCTCAGTGTTGGCGCAAGAGAAAACAGTCGGTTGTCGGAAAAATCAGAATTTTCGAAGGAGAGATTCCAAAACCCCTTCCAAGCCCCCACGACAAGCGGCGATAGCAGTAACGACAGCAGCGGATCGCTTAGGGGAGGTATCACTCCCGGTAAACCGGGAACAGCAGTTGACGCTCCTGTCCGCGACGCGGTTTGGTTAACGCTCGGTCTTGGTTTGGTTTATGGCGCTTACCTCTTCTCAAGAAAGCGTTTAAAGGCTCAGCAATAAGCAATGAACCCAAATTGATTTTGAACAAATAAATTTTTAAAGATTATGAATAAGTATAGCACTGTTTTTTTAACACTTTTATTGTCATTGATTTCTGTGTTTTCATACGCAGAAACCTCCTTGAAAGTGGCTTGTGTTGGTAATAGCATCACAGCGGGTTCGTATCCTTCATTTTTGCAGGAATTACTTGGAAATGAAAAATATGATGTCCGTAATTACGGATTGGGAGGCCGCACGGTAATGCGCCGGGCGGATGTTCCTTATTGGAACGAGCCTAAATATCAGGAAGTGTTGGCATGGAATCCCGATATGGTGATTATCAAGTTGGGAACCAATGACGCTAAATATTATAATTGGGTTTATAAGGATGATTTTGAAACGGATTACAGGGATTTTGTTACTTCTTTTGAAAATCTGCCAAGCAATCCGGTAATTTATTTATGCTACCCTATGTATTCCGTTCCCGGTGCCGGTTTTGTCAATAACGATGATATTACGGACTATCAGGCGCCGATTATCAATAAAATCGCCGCAGAAAAAAATCTTCAAGTGATTGATTTAAATACACCATTTAAGGGACGGGATTATTTGATTCCGGATGGGATACACCCCAATGCGGAAGGTGCAAGCATTATGGCGCAAATTATTTGTAAAGCAATCTGTCGGGAATGTGTTGTTTCCGAATATCCTTTTATTCAAGTTGCTTCGCAAGACAGGACAGATTATTGCTCAAACATATCTGCAGGTTTTAATATATCCGAAAGTGAATTGAAACAGTTGATAGATAATGATCCTGATACGGAATTTCATGCAACAAATTTTACGCCAAATAATTATATACAATTTGATTTCAACGCATCTATCCGTATTTCGGGATATTCATTGACTGCCATGCAATCGTCTTCTTTGAAGTCGTGGAAAGTGTTGGCCTCCAATGGCGGAGATTCATGGGTGGAATTAGATAAAAAAGAAAATCAGGTTTTCATTGGCGATACCAAAATGAAACTGTTTGGCGAACAGCAGGAATATGTGTACAAATCAGTCAGATTGGTTGTGACTGATAATGGAGGAAGCAGCGATTTGAAATTAAGTGAATTTCAAATTTTCGGAAGTAATCGGACGTTCAGACCGGGTGTTACTAATATTACGGGAGGAAAAATTACGGCTTCATTTCCAGGCACGCATGGTGGTGAAGCACCCGAAAAACTGATAGACCAAAATGTTTCCTCCAAATATTGCGCCGTTGATTTGAATAATAACTCTATTTGTCCGCTTTGGATACGGTATGAAAGTCCCCGGTCTGTCAGAATCAATAAATATGCTCTGACGTCGGCCAATGATGCTACCGAAAGGAATCCGAAATCCTGGATACTGCAAGGTTCTAACAATGGAACTGTGTGGGATAATTTGGATACGCAAAAAGACCAGTATTTCGGCGGATTCTTCAGTACCATGGAATATGTAATTCCTACAACAAAAGATTATAAATATTTCCGGCTCTATGTTACTGAATTTTTTGGAAATACAAGTAACTTCCAGCTGGCTGAATGGCAACTTTTCGAACCAACGAAAGTGGCTTGTGTAGGTAACAGCATTACGGAATGGAGTGGATATACCGATTATTTACAAAGTTTTCTTGGCGCTGATTACACTGTCCGCAATTTTGGCGTAAGCGGGAGTACGCTTTTGAAGCATAGCAATACGCCCTATTGGACTACTGAAAAATATGCCGAAGCTTTGGATTGGGATCCCGATCTGGTGATTATTAAATTGGGAACCAATGATGCCAAGATAGAATATTGGCCTTATCTTAAAAATGAATATGAGGGAGATTATATGGATTTTGTTCCCACATTCCAAAATTTACCGGGTCAGCCGAAAATCTATTTATGCTATCCTGTTTACAACAATATATTGATTAATGGCGTAATCGACAATCATGTTATCAGAAATGAGATGATGCCGATGATTGACAGGGTTGCTGCGGCAAAGGGCTGTGAAGTGATAGACCTCAACACTCCGTTTTTATATCGGGATTATCTTATTCCGGATGGAGTACACCCTAATTCCGATGGCGCTAAAGTGATGGCGCAGATCATCTGTAAGGCAATCAATTCCGATTTTGATCTTCCTGCAAATCCTTTTATTCAGATTGCATCACAAGACAGAAGCGATTACAGCAGTAACATTTCGGCAAGTTTTCAAGCATCTGCCGATGAATTGAATAAGCTGTTTGATAATGATTCTGCCACAAGTCTTGACATATCCGGTTTTGCGCCTGATTCTTATGTGCAGGTAGATTTCGACAGCCCTATCAGAATTTCGGCTTATTCGTTAACGGTAGCGGAAAATTCTTCATTGAAATCGTGGAAACTCTTGGGTTCCAATGGAAATGACAGCTGGACGGAATTGAATAAAAAAGAAAATCAAAATTTTGTTGCCGGTACCAGAGTACAAACATTGTATAATTATGACGATCCGGCGTGGGGTAATTGGTCTAATCTGGAATATAAATCATACCGTTTGCTATTGGTTGATAACGGAGGAAACAGCACATTGAGCCTGAGCGAATGGCAGATTTTTGGTCACCCCAAACAGTTTGAATCAAGTTTGCTTAACAATCAGGGAAATTTAACGGCCTCTATTCCGGGAATTGTTGAATCGGAATCGGTTGCCAAACTGATTGACCTCAATGCTGCCTCTAAATATTGTGCAGTAGGCAGTTATGCTCCTCTTTGGATACAATATGAAAGTCCGGTAAAAGCGGCGATAGGAAAATACAGTCTGACGTCGGCCAATGATGCCGTAGAAAGAAGCCCGAAGACATGGAAATTACAGGGTTCTGATGATGGAGTAGCATGGGAAGATATTGATTCTCAGCAAAAACAAGACTTCGTGGCTTATTTTCACACCATGGAATATACCATTTCTCCTTCAAAAGAATATCGCTTTTTCAGACTTTATATTTCCGAATATCAAAGCAATGTGAATACATTTCAGCTGGGAGAATGGCAGTTGTTTGGAGCTGTAAATATGGGTATTCACACGACCCATGATAACAGTTTCAAAATATATCCCACTGTATTAAAGCAAGGAGAATATTTAAATGTTGAAACTGTAAAAAACGGCGTATTGAACATTTATTCGCTTCAAGGTACGCTTGTTTCAAATTATAATATAATCAACGGTATTGCAAATATTCACGCGAATCTCTCGCAAGGCGTTTATATTGCCCAATTTGCCGGAGAAACAAGTAAAACTTCAACTAAATTAATTGTAAAATAAGAACATTATTATCATGAAACCCACATGCAAAGATTGCTCCAAAGAGCATGAGAAAACAAATTATTTACACATGAAAAAAACATGGCTGATTTCAATCGTTTCGGCGATTCTGTTTTGCTTTTGTCAATCTGTTTCGGCGCAAGATTATATTCCCCTTGTGTTAACAGGCTTCAATATAGATCCTGTTTATGATTCGGATGAAAATTTAAGCAATGTAGCTTCTTTAGACGCTCGCGCTGCCTGGGCTTATTATTCTGCCGGAATAAAAACGGAAGGAGCGTTGCCTCAAAATTTAACTTCTTCATTGGGAGTCGAATATCAATTGGCTTCTTTTCAATCGAATAATGTGCTTCGTATAGGAGGAGATAAACCTTTAACAGGAGAATTAACCCTTGTCAATCAATTACAAGCCAATGAATTATGGGTATTGGGCGTAAGCTCCGGCGGAACAAGCACGGTGAAGATAACCGTAAACTACACAGATGGAAGCAGCATGTCGCCTTCCGAACAGACTTTTCTTGACTGGTATCAGGAGACCGGCGAAAAGGCAAGTTTTTATGGCTTGGGAAGAATCGGCGCCTCAGGCGCTGATTATGGGAAATTTGATCCCTTAAAGTTTTGTTTATTCGAATTATATGTGAAAACAGACCCGGAGAAAACAGTCAAGTCTGTTTCTTTCTCGTATGAAAAAGGATCATCGGCTACTTCTTCCGCCTCTATTTTTGCCGTTTCTGCCTATACCGGAGAAGAGCGTGCCGAAAATACCCTTTTCTTCGTTACCAATGCCCATTTGGATACACAATGGTGCTGGACTGTGAAGAAAACTATCGACGAATATGTACCCAATACCTTGACCAAAAATTTCGATTTGTTTGAGAATACGGAACATTACAAGTTCAATTTTGAAGGCGCCATCAAATACATGTTTACCAAAGAATATAATCCGGATTTATATGTCCGGTTAAAAGAATATGTAAACACCGGACGCTGGCACATCAGTGGAGCTTCCGTTGATGCCAATGATGTGATGGTTCCTTCGGCAGAGTCGATTATCAGGAATTTCCTTTACGGAACAAAATTCTACAAAAAAGAATTTGGCGTGCGGGGCGGTTATGACGTGATGTTGCCCGATTGCTTTGGTTTTCCTTACACCTTGCCTACCTTGGCGGCTCATTGCGGCCAACAAGGTTTTCATACGCAAAAACTGTCGTGGAATTGCGCTTATAAATGGGAAGATCTTCCGGCATTCGGACGCTGGCAGGGAGTAGATGATTCACAGATCTATTTTGCCATCAAGCCCGGCGCTTATGTGGAATTATACAACAAGGACATGTCTGTGGATATGAGTGTGTTGAATGAGTGTAATGATAATAAGAATAAATTGGGAGTTCCGTGGGTATTCCGCTATACCGGGGTAGGAGACCAAGGCGGTGCAATGCCGGGGGAATCTGCCGAGTGGTTAGATAAAAGCGTAAACGGTACCGGGCCTGTGAAGGTAAAAGTAGCTAATCCCGATGATTTTTTCAATGCTTTTACTCCTGCGCAAAGGGATAAACTTCCTGTGTGGAATAACGAGTTACCGATGAAAGTACATGGTACGGGTTGCTATACTTCGCATGCAATCCTGAAATATTGGAACCGGAAAAACGAGCTTCTGGCAGATGCTACAGAAAAATCATCTGTGATAGCCGACTGGTTAGGCGCTCTTCCTTATCAATCGGATATTATTCGTGATTCTTGGATTCGTGTTATATGGCATCAGTTCCACGACGACTTGACCGGTACTTCTACTCCGGTAGCTTACAGCTATACCTACAACGACCATGTTTTATCACAACTGGATTTTTCCAAAACGCTGAATAGTGCGGTAGGCGCTGTTGCCCGCCAAATGAATACGGAAGTAACCGGTATTCCTTTAGTAGTTTACAATCCGTTGTCGATAGAACGTAAGGATATGGTGGAAGCAAGCGTTGCAGTTGCAAGGGAACCTGCTCAAATCACCGTTTACGATCCTTCGGGAACTGCGATTGCCACTCAGAAATTGAGTTATGAAAATGGTACGTTGAAATTTTTGTTTGCCGCCGCTGTTCCTTCTTTGGGTTATTCGACTTATGAACTCCGATTAGATGATAACACCTCGGTTTCTATTCCATCTACATTATCCGTTACGGCTAATTCCATCGAAAATGACGAATATGTTGTTACGATCAATGCAAATGGAGATGTAGCTTCCATTAAGGATAAGAAACAATCCAACAAAGAGCTGCTGAAAGCGCCTGTTCGCATGGAACTGTTGCACGATAAACCGGGATTCTGGCCTGCTTGGGAAATTGTGTATGATGATGTTCGCAGAACTCCTTACGGATATGTAGATGCTAATGTGAAGGTAACGATTGCTGAGCAGGGACCTCTAAGGTCGAGCTTGAAAATTACCCGCTCCAAAGAAGGTTCGGAATTTGTGCAATATGTCAGCCTCACTTCACAAGGAACTTCCGGCAGAATTGACTTTGTTAACGAAGTGGACTGGCAAACTCGCAAAACCCTGATGAAAGTCGCATTCCCCTTCACTGCTTCCAATCCGAAGGCTACGTTTGATTTGTCAATCGGAGCCATTGAAAGAGGTAACCGAACGGAAAACTTGTATGAAGTTCCCGGACATCAATGGGCGGATCTCACGGATAGCGATGACTCGTATGGCGTTTCTATCCTGAATGATTGTAAGTATGGTTGGGATAAGCCGGACGACAACACCATCAGGTTAACCCTTATCCATACGCCGGAAACAGACGGCTCTTATGTTTATGCGAAAAATCAGGATTTAGGCCTGAACAAGTTCACTTATTCGTTATATCGTCATATCGGAAAATGGAATGAAAAGACGCAATGGGAAGCAAGCAAGCTAAATCAGCCGTTGATTGCTTATGTATCTCCCAAACATGGGGGGAATCTGGGAAAATCGTTTGAAACATTGAGCTTGAATACGGATAAAGTGGCTATAAAAGCATTCAAGAAAGCAGAAGATTCCGATGAAATGATTGTTCGTGTATATGAGCTTACGGGTAATCCGCAAAATAATGTACAAATCACTTTTCCCGCCAATGTCATTTCTGCCAAAGAGCTGAACGGCGTGGAAGAAGATAAAGGGCCGGCTACTTTCAACGGTAATCAATTGGTGTTTGACATCACTAAATTTCAGCCCAAAACATTTGCAGTGAAATTGGAAAATCCCGCTGATACTTCTGTCGAAGCAAGCTCTATCCCAGTATCATTGCCTTATAATGCAGATGTGATGAGTTACGATACGAAGAAAAAAGATGGGCAACTCGGAGTTTCCGGTTATGCTTATCCTGCTGAATTGATTCCGGATAAAATAATAGCTGATGGAATTTCTTTTACTGTGGGTGATCGTGCCGACGGAAAAGAAAATGCGGTTAGATGCGAAGGGCAAAAAATTACATTACCTCCACATCGTGGCGCTACCAAACTGTATTTATTGGCTGCCGGTGAAAATCTGAATGGTTCGGAAATAGAATTTGGTGTTGATGGAGTGAAAACTCCTGTAAAAGTGGAATATTATGGTAATTATGTAGGACAATGGGGAACCGTTTATGCCGAACAGTTTTATCGCCGCGAAAATGTCGCTCATACTTGCACGCACAGCCACGATGTGATAGACAATCAAAATGAGGCTTATCGCTACATGTACATGTTTAAGTATCTGATTCCCGTGCCGGAAAATGCAACGACGCTCACATTACCGAATGATGGTGAAGTATATCTTTTTGCCGCTACGTTATCCGACAATGAGAATGACAACTTGGTTCCTGTTACAAAAACTTATTATTTGCCTGAGTATGAATATATTCAACCCAATGTTGCTTCTTCTTGCGGGGAACTGCTTACTCCATTCAATGTTTCGGCTTCCGGTTATACCAATAGCGGAGAAGCTCCTCGTATGGCTGCGGATAATAATCCTTTCACCAAATGGTGTGACAATACATCTCCTCAAAAATGGTTGGAATATGAATTTCCCGAAGAAGTGGAAATCTGCCGTTGGAGTGTAACACATGCGGGAGTTGAAAAAGACATTTATGGTGAAGGCGAACCCCAGATTACGGTCGATTTCAAAATTCAGTATTATGATGCCAACAACACGCTTGTAACTCTTGAAACGATTTCCAATAATCAAGATTATGTGTCTTCCAAAGAGTTGTCAACTCCGGTTCGTACTAAAAAAGTACGTTTGGTAATTGATAAAGGAGAACAGGGAGACAATAATATTGCCCGCATTTATTCATTCGATGTGTTCGGAAAAAAAGATGCATCCTTGAGTATATCTGCAATCAATACAAAAAAAACGGCAGTTTACAATTATCCGAATCCGTTCAGAGAAAGTACAACAATTTATTGCTACACTCCGGTCAATGCAAGAAATATTCGATTGTCGGTTTTCAATATAAAGGGAATGATGATCGATTCATCGGTTTTCCCCGTGGCAACATCCGGAAACCAGGAACTGACATGGATAAACAAATCGTATGATTCGGGATTTTATTCTTACAGTCTGGAAGCCCGTAACGAAACCGGAAAAACGGTTTCAAACGATTTCGGGAAAATGATCATTATTAATAAATAATCACGCTTATCTCGCTAAAAATTCAGAAACATAGTAACGAAATTATTTATGGATATTGCACAAAGACTAAAGGCTAATCCTTTAATCAAACCTTCCGGTCTTAGGCCGGGAATAGAAGGAATGGAAATTACTTGTTTGTTAAATCCCGGCGTTTTCAGGTTTAACGGAAAAATATGCCTGTTGTTGCGTGTTGCCGAAAGGCCTGCACAAATAGAAGGAAAAATCAGTTTTCCGGTATATAACAGCAATGGAGCCATCGAGATATTGACATTTGATAAAAGTGATCCGGATTTGGATACTTCGGATCCAAGAGTTATTCAGTATAAAGGTCAAAATTATTTGACGACACTGTCGTATCTGCGCCTTGTCTTTAGCGATAACGGCATTGATTTTTATGAAGATCCGGATTATCCTCCCATTTTTGGAAAAGGAGAACTTGAGTCTTTTGGGATTGAAGATTGTCGCGTTACAACTATGGCTGATGGATTTTATCTTACTTTTACGGAAGTCTCCCGTGTTGCTGTGGGAGTGGGTTTGATGAAAACCTGTGACTGGAAAACATTCGAGCATCATGGAATGATATTTCCGCCGCACAATAAGGATTGCGCTCTTTTTGAAGAAAAAATCAATGGCAAATATTATGCTTTGCACCGTCCGAGCAGTCCCGAATTGGGCGGTAATTATATTTGGCTGGCGGAATCTCCCGACAGACAGCACTGGGGTAACCACAAGTGTATTGCGCTTACTCGCAATGGAATGTGGGACGAAACCCGGACAGGCGCCGGAGCTGCACCGATTAAGACACCCGAAGGTTGGTTGGAAATCTATCATGGCGCCGATAAAAACCATCGTTATTGTTTGGGTGCTTTATTGTTGGATTTGAAAAATCCTTCCAAAGTGTTGGCGCGCAGTACACAACCCATTATGGAACCGGTCGCTTCTTATGAGCAAACGGGTTTCTTCGGAAATGTGGTATTTACTAATGGTCACTATGTGGAAGGTGACACAATTCACTTGTATTATGGAGCCGGCGATGAAGTCGTCTGTGGAGCAACGCTTTCCATGAATGAAATATTACAAACATTGAAATAATTAATAATCAATTGGAAATGAGAAATAAATTCAAATTTTTACCGGTATTTTTGATACTGTTATTTTCGGTAGCCATGCAAGCCCATATACCAATGGCTAATGATTTGCGGGAAACCGGGCTGTTGCAACGAAGAGATTTAAGTATACCTGATTCGAGGATAGTAATTAATCCATTCAATTTCAATTTATCGGCAGAAATAACGGCTTCCGAATATAACAATAGCCGGCTCTTGCCTTTGAATATCGGATACCTGACAATAAGCAATGAACAACATGCTTCCAAAGGCCGTTTTGGAAGAGAATTGAAAAGTTTGCTGGAAATAAGAAAAATATCAAAAGAAGGAGCTTTGGAAGAAGCCTCGGAATTTTCGACCGAATGGCTTCCTTATGCACTTCCTTTTTCTGCGAAATATAAAAACAATACAACTATCAACGGATACGATTTCTTCTACGATGAAAATACGATTGCCAGAATATCGAATTTGGATAAAAAAGAAAAATATTTCGTATCCGGATTTATACAGGGAACTGTCCATATAGATGATAAAAATCAACTGATTATTGTTAATTCTTCTAATTACAAATATGCGGTTTCATTCGAAAATACTCATCTGAAAACAATTTCTTTTTATGCTTCCGCAGAGGATCTGCAAAAACAGATAAAGACCGGAAAACCGGAAAACGCTCAATGGTGGTCGATGGAAATATCGGATAGAAAACAGCTTGACGTACTGGTTTCTTTTGCTTTGGCTTCGGAACAGGACGAAATACTTGCCGCGAATATAAGAAATGCAAGAGTGAAAAATAATGTGCAGAAGGCATATACGGAAAGAATGAATTATTGGAATGATTTCCTTAAGAATAAAATACCTCACCCTGTTAATTTCGACATTAAGAGCATTGATAGCAAAGGAGTTACGTCGGAAGAAATCCGTTTGACCTATTACAAGGCGTGGGTGCTTTTGGCTCAAAATATAATTCCTCCGGAAGGAACAAAATATCCATACTGCCAAATGGCAACAGGAAAGGCCTCTTTGTGGGACGAAGGTCACGAAACCGCTCCTTTCTCTGCCACTTGGGAATCCTTTGTCGGCTTGCAACTTTATGCCTATATTGACGTAAATGTTGCTTGGAGTTGTCTGAAAGGCTTAATGTCGCTGGTAGATGAAACAGGCATGTTGGGCGGTGAAAGCTTGCCTTCGCGAAAAGCGCACAGCGCATGGGTATTATATGAATTGTCAAAAGATAAAAAGTCTTTACAGGAAGTTTATCCTGCCATTGGAAGATATTTGGATTGGAGGATAAAACAGCCTCGCTGGATTTATGGAAATGAAACACCGGAAAATGAAAAAGACATTGAATTTGTAGCATCGGCAATTATCGACATGGAATATATGTCGTTTATTGCTAAAGAATTAGGAAAAGAGCAAGAGGCTACCGGCTGGTTAAACAAAAGGCGCGATTTTATCCGGCAGTGTAAAGAATGGTTCTGGAAAACACCTCAAGATTTACCGGTTTCTCATATAAATCAATTTCCCGGCAGGCAAGGAGATCCGAATATGCTTACGACAGCTTTGTATATTAAAGAAATAAGCGAAGATTATTATGAAAGTTTGTTGGGGTTATTTTATAAATACTATGATACGGATAAAGTATTTGCCGGTTTCGATTCCAAGTATCCGGACGTCGATTTTTCCATTTATGGTCTTATTCAACACAGGAAAAATGTTTTAGCTCGCGGCGTTATTGAATCAAATTTGCGGGATATTATTCGCTCTCGCTGTGTGTTTGCCGAAGCCTATCGCAACAACATTGCTTTTTATGCTGACGGCGTCCGTCCGTCAATCTTTGGCATGGCGACCGTGATTGATTTTGTTTTGTTGAAAAATGGTTACATGTATACGAAAGGCGCTCCTTGTTTAGTCAATATTTATCCCGAAGGAGACAACGGAGTGGATAACATACCTTATTTCGGAAAACACATCAATATTCATAATAAAGGAGAAGTTGTTGAAGTTTCGGGTTCGGCTTTGAGGGATGACAGGAAGGAAATAGAGGTGAAAAAAGGAGAGATGCAGTTTATCTTGTTTAATTTTTAGTTTAGGCCTCTGCTTTCAAGCAATTCTGTCTCTTCGCTACCGCCGGGAGTCAGGATTCTTCCAACCATAATGTTAAACTGCCGCGTTGGCACAAACTTTTGTTGAACGAGAGCAGCAAGATCGGCTGTAAACTTGTGCGTAATAACCGGGTTTCCTTGAGCTTGCCCATTGAAAGAAGATTCTTTTTGTTCGCGATAACCGTTTAATCCCGAAGAGTGTAATTTTTTAGGCAAGGGAGTTAATAATCTGACTCTGAAAATTCCTCCTGCAAAATTATTTTCCAGCGTTTCGAATCGTACCGTAATCGTTTCTTTTCCTTCAAGCATATTTGCAGGAAGTGGATACTCCATATTTACAAATTCATTTTTATTCCACTTACCGGCAACATTTTCCATAACTAAAAGTTCGCCGTCTATCAGAATCTTAAAGGAACGGGAACCACTTTCATTCCCCCAATAGCGTACCATAAGATTTAAATCGTTATGTCCTTCCGTATCCATATTATAACTAAAATATCCCTTACTGCCGGCGTCTCGCCAACCTTCTCCGTTATGATAACCTGAGTTGGAATTGTTTGATTTTAAATTATGGTCAACTTCCGGCTGTTGTTCTCCCGGTTTTACATCATCTATCGTTCGATTGTCTAATGCAACTCTGGCTTGTTCAGCTTCTTCCGATTCCTGCTTTACTTTTTCATATTCTTTTTCGGTCATCGACAACCAATACATCATGTACCGGCTGTCATGTATTGAATAGAACGGTTCGAAAATGAGATTTTTATCCCGCTCATGTATAAACAAGTCCGGAACAGTAAAACAGAACGGCTTACCTTCAACCGTTTGCATATTATTTAATTTCTTAATCATTTCGTTGCGTTCTCCAACTATTAATGGAGCGTCAACAGTTGACAATAAAGCTCCATCCGCAATATGCGCCCAACGCCCTTCACCGGCAATTAAGCCTTTCATATCTTCTGTTCCTGTACGAACCCCCAACAAAATAGGCCC
>BNWW01000013.1 GCA_025999115.1 Bacteroidia bacterium | reverse complement strand
CTTTGATTTTCATTTTGGGCGTAGGTGCGCTTTTGTTTGTGCCTGTGTTTAAGACGATTACACATTTGCCGCCGTATTTGGGAATGTTGGGCGGATTGGCCGTTCTTTGGATTATTACCGGATTTATTATACATCGCAAGTTTGGTCGGAGAATGCTACCGCTTGCGTAACCATTAACAGCATTCCCCTTACAGCCAACAAAATACGGTTTTCCACATCATAATAATCATTGTAGCGGGCTTCGCCGGTCAGGAAAATATCGGCTCCGGCAGCAATGGCATCCGAAATCAAAAACGCGCCGCTACCACCACATAACGCCACTTTGCGTATTTTTTTGCCTGTATATGGTGAATGTCTCAAACCTTCAAGGCCGAAAACAACTTTGAGTTTTTCCAGAAAATCAGCTTCATCCATCGCTTCCGGCAATTCGCCGATAGCGCCCGAACCGTAATTCTGTCCGTTGTCCGGTTTTAAAATCCGAATATTTTGTAATCCGATTTTTTCGGACAAACGGTAATTGACACCGCCCACGGCATTATCCAAATTAGTATGAGCGGCATAAATGACCAAATCATTTTTGCAAGCCGCAACAACACAACGTTCGATGTAAGTATGTCCCGTTAGTGTACGTAAAGGTTTGAATAGCAAGGGATGATGTGAAATAATCAAGTTGCATTCCAAAACGATCGCTTCTTCCACAACGGCCTCCGTAACATCCAAACACAACAACACGCCTTTCGCTTCCTGCCGGATATCGCCGACTTGAATACCCGAATTGTCGAAATCTTCCTGCCACCGTAAAGGAGCAAAATCTTCTATTGCAGCTATAATTTGTTTGATTTTCATCCGAATATTGATTGTTGCAAGAAATACGTTGCCGCTCCCGCCAAATAGCCCAGTAAAGCCAACCACGATATTTTTTTCAAATACCAGATAAAATCAATTTTTTCCATACCCATCACGGCAACCCCGGCGGCCGAACCGATAATCAGGATACTTCCACCCGTTCCGGCGGCATACGCCAAAAATTCCCAGAAATAATGGTTCATCGGAAAATCATACATTCCCATCGCAGCCGCTACCAAAGGTACATTATCCACAATCGACGAAAGGAAACCGATAATTACCGTAATCAAATAATATTTATTCGGCTCTGCTAACGGAATTTGATCCAAGGAAGTAGAAAGTAAAGCCAAATGTCCGCAAACCTGCAACGCATTGACCGCCATCAAAATACCCAAAAAGAAAAGAATACTCGGCGTATCCACCCGGCTCAAAATATTGTTTACCGACAAATAATCCGCATCGCTTTGGGGACGGCGTTTGTGCATAAATCCGGTAATAATCCAAAGAACGGCCAATCCGCCCAACATTCCCAAATACGGCGGCAAATGTGTAATCGTCTTAAACACAGGCACAAACAAAAGCGCACCTACGCCCAAAATGAAAATCAAAGTCCGTTCATTTTTCGAGATGGTATAACGATGCGTATTTTGTTCCGAAACCACCGGACGGCTCACATTGCCTTTCATCGTAAACGAAAGCAGGATAACCGGAACCAACAACGAAACCAAACTCGGAAGAAAAGTTACCAACATAATATGTACCGAATCGAATTTTCCGGCAATCCACAACATAATTGTTGTAACATCGCCGATGGGCGACCACGCACCTCCCGCATTGGCCGCCAAAATCACCATACCCGCGTAAATCCACCGGTCGGTTTTATCGCCAATCAATTTGCGTAAAAGAGCAACCATCACAATCGACGTCGTCAAGTTATCCAATACGGCCGACATGAAAAAGGTAATCAGGCTGATAATCCACAACAAATTCGATTTTCTGGTTGTACTGATTTTGTCGGTAATGATTCGAAAACCTTCGTGAACATCCACCAATTCCACAATCGTCATAGCGCCTAACAAGAAAAACAGAATTTCGGCCACTTCGCCCAATTTTTCGACCAATTCCCCGTGCGCTTCGGGTAAATATTGCACACCCAACACCCACATCAAGGTTCCTAAAAGCAAGGCGGTCGCCGATTTATTAATACCCAGGGGATGCTCCAATGCAATACACGCATAGCCTATTACGAAGGCGATAATCATCAAAGTAAACAACATATTACAATTTAGAATTATTCGTTAAAAAACGGATGCAAAGGTAGTCTAATTTTCTTGTAGATTTATTGCTTACATATAAAATTTTGTAAAAACCCCAATACAAACGAAAAATTTGCCTTTGCCTTTCGTCCTCTGACAACAATGAAGGCATTAAGATTTTCTACCGAGTGATGCATCCCTGCCGGGATGCCGGTAGAGCGAACCTACCTTTTGTTTTTTATCCCAAAATAATATTGTACATTTGCCGATTCGATAAAAAATTTGTTAAATAAAATGAATGCATTAACAGCCGTCGCCGGCGGAACCGGCTTTATCTTTTTCATGACTTGCGCAGGCGCCGCTATGGTCTTCTTTTTCCGAAAACAAACCAGTCGATTGATGCAGACTTTATTTCTTGGTTTTGCCGCCGGAATCATGATTTCCGCATCGGTTTTCGGGCTTCTGGCGCCTTCGATCGAAGAATCGGAAGCGGCCGGACATATCGGTTGGTTGCCTGCGGCGGGCGGTTTTGTCCTCGGCGTTTTGTTTTTGTATTTGCTGGATCAATTGATTCCGCACTTGCATCCGGGCGCAAACACGACGGAAGGGCTTTCTTCGTCGATGAAACGCACCACGCTACTCGTTTCGGCCGTTACCTTGCACAATATTCCCGAGGGAATGGCGGTGGGACTGTCGTTCGCTTTGGTGGCGCAACACGGCGGCGACTGGGCATCTTATTCGTCGGCCGTTGCTTTAGCATTGGGTATCGGCATTCAGAATTTTCCCGAAGGAGCGGCGATTTCTTTGCCTTTGCGACAAGAAGGCATGTCGGTTCGGAAATCGTTTTTTATGGGATGTCTGTCGGGCGTAGTGGAACCCGTTTTCGGTTTGCTCATGGTATTGATTGCCGCTTGGATCGCTCCTGCAATGCCTTGGTTGCTGGCTTTTGCCGCCGGCGCCATGCTATATGTAGTAGTGGAAGAATTGATTCCCGAAGCACATTTGGGCGAACATTCCAATGCCGGCACCTTATCGGTCATGGCCGGATTTTTAATCATGATGATTTTGGATGTGGCTTTGGGTTAATCCATTTGGAAGAACCGAAAATACGCATTAACTTTGCTCTCAAATTATTTTTCATGCTTGATATTGTTAAAAGAATATTAAATCTTACGGGCGACGATTCCGACTTGTTAGTCGAAGTAGAAGCGCCTGAAAGAGTCAAAATGAGCCGGGAAGAAGTGTATGAGATGCTTTTTCAAGAATTGGAAACGGCTCAAAAGGAAAATCAAACCGTCCATTTCCGCTTTTACAAATATTTGGATACCGATTTAATCGTCAAAGCCAACGGTTTATTTGCTCATCTGCCTTTCGATTTAACGCCTTGGCATTACCCCCATTCCCATTATTGGAAATACGTGATTCCTATGGCGATGGGCGGCCGTTACCGTTGTAAAGTGGTGGAAACGAGCCGCGACGCCAATCCGCATTTCTCGATTCATGTCGATGCCACTGTCCACGCGCTTCACGAAGCGGAATTGGTGGAAAACGCCGAATACAAAGGCATCGTTTTGGAAATATTCGACGACCGCTTATTGGTGGACATCGGATTGCATTTTCGTTGGAAATTCGGCGCCTTGACGGGCTATATGCCCGCCCCCAAAACAGTAGACTTAACGATTGAAGCAGGCGAAAAAATCAAAGTCAAATACACCGGAAAAGACGAACACAGTTTGTTATTCGCACCGATGGAAGAAGTGGATTTTGCGTCGTATATCGGACAAACCGTTTGGGTGCAAGTCTGCAAAGCCGAAGGCACCGCACCTTATTATATGGTGGAAGGTAAATATCGCGCCGAAATGCCGGTAACACGTACCATCTATTCCGAAAAAAAGCGTAAAATGCAACACTTGAAAAGGCAATGGCAAAACGGGGATGTTGTCAATTGCGAAGTGATTGATTATAAGCCTCATCGCGGTTTGATTGTGAAATGTATCGACGAAGGATGGCTATTTGAAATCAATTGGTGTTCCGACGAAATGATTGATTATATCGGCAAGGAAGTCCCTGTTCACGTCCATAAACCGGAAGAAGAAGGCGTTTCGTATCTGATTGACAATCTTTATACGGCCAAATTTCCGACAGGCGTAAAAACCCGCAATTTGGATAAACTGAACGACGGGGATGTAATTATTTGCAAGGTATATTCGATTGATACGGTACAACAATATTTCCGGATACGTTGGGTGGATACCGACAAATCTACGTCATAACAAACTAAGGGGCAAAAAAGGTCACTGTTTAATCAATTTAATGACTTTTATTTCCGTAACGGTTTGTAAACGAATCAAATAAACTCCTTTATCCCAAGATTGAACCGGCAGGGAAAGTGATGTAATTTCCGCATTCCGGTAAATCGTCCGTCCGTTGAGGTCGGTAATGGAAACGGCCACCGGAGTTTCGGCTTTCAGATTTAAAATATTTTGAACCGGATTCGGATAGATTTGAATATCAGGCAATTGCGCGAGTGTAATTGCTTCCGGCTTTTGAATAGTAATTTCTTTTTCCAATACCGAAACGGGATAGGTATAATAATGAACTTCAACTTTCAAGATGCCGGAACCTTCTTCCGCACCGGTTTTGAGCGTAATAACCGAATCATCCTCGTTTTCGTCCGGTTCAATTGTCGCCAAATTGTTGGAGAAAGACCAATCGTAAGTAATGGTTTCCAAAGCGCCGTTTCCTATTGTTTGCACGGAAACCGGGTAAACTTGATTGGTTAGGAAAATGCCGTCCGCCTCTTGGAAATCGAACGTCAATGCGGGATGGAAAGGGATTTCTTTTTCCGTAATTTTAGCTGAACATTCGCCACTATGTGCTTGAATAGCAAATTTATAGCTTAGTCTTACCGTTTCGGGTTGATAATCCCAAGTAGTTGCCGAAATATTTTCGGCAGCCAAAACATTATTCACATAAATATTGTATTGATAAACGACCGATTCGGACGAATTAGCCGGTGCAGTCCACGATAAATGAATTTGTGTATCATCGACCGTAGCTGAAATATTCGTAACCGGTAAACAGTTGAAATTGAAAGCAATCAGACCGCTTTGTTGCGTGATTTCCGTAAGCGGCTTGTCGGTAACGGTAATGCCCGCCGTGCCGTTCCATCGAAACATTCGCGGCGTGGAGGAGCCTGAAAATTCGTTACGGACAGTATTACTTGCGAAAGGCGCGTTTGCCGAATTGACCGATCCGTAAGATGCAACAGTTGAAGCAGGAGTTGCTCCAGAAGTAGGAATGGCAGTAGTAGCAGATGCACAAACCACATACGCCCGTTGCGGATGTCTTGTATTATCAATTACACCGTTGGCCGCCGAATCATGAATATGATAAATAATCAATCCATTTCCCGGAATATCCGAGTCATATCCGGTTTTTTGGCGGTTTTCCAAAACATACATTTCGTTGTTGGCGTATGGTTTGATGATATAAGCCACCGGATTTTGTTCCGCATTCGGCATATCCGTTACACTCAAAGGTGTTTGTAAAGTATCGGGTGCTACCCATCCATACAATATTTTTTGGAACATATTGATATGTGCAGGCCGGGATCCATCGCGGCGAGTGCCGTTACCATTCCAGCTGCCGTCGGCCATCAAATCCCAACGGCCGGTTGCAGGAAAACTTCCATTGCCCGATTCATTATAATCAATGTCGTAAAAATCATCGGCTCCGAACACGTGGCAGAGTTCATGGCAAATAACACCGATATTGGTAAGCTTATTGCCCGAACTACCTGATAATTCCGGCGAACAGGAATATACGGATGCCTTTACTTTGCTGTTCGGCAAGGTAAACGAAGAAAATTGGCTTTTATGCGACCAAATTTGTTTACCATTATCAATCGACTCATCGCCATAACCGGCAAAAATGATATGAAACGTTTCTATTTTACCATTGATTGCATATTCCGATAAATCTACATTCGGATCGGCATCTGCCTGTTGAATAACTGATTTTGCGAATCCCGACCAGCGGCTTTCAAGGGAACCATAATATTCGGCGGTATTCGACATTTCATAAGGGCCTATGATATCTACGGTTAAATCCATTTTTCCATAAGAATTTTCACGATAAAAATCTTTTACGCTATTGGTGGCGCCATTCAATAGTTGGTCGAAATTTTGAATGGAATAACCTGTTTTTTTATCCGTAAAATTGACCAATACGCAAAGCGCTTTTTTGGCGCCTAAGACCGGCGCTTTCCGGATTTCCGCACCGGTATCGCTACGAAGAATCCCGGTTGATGTATTCCAAGGAAGCAATTTAGTTTGAACTTGTTGTTCGCTGAATAATAAGTTTTTCGGCAGTGTGGAAAGAAAACTTTTTTCCGAAGCCGAACGCAACAATTCGGGACGATAGATATGTTGTGAAGGAACTAAATCACCGGCTGCATCGTGAGTAGCGTACACTACAAATTGCCGGTCGTTACGCAACAAAGTGTAACCGTCGGCCGATTGCATCCAATGCACTTTTTCGTCGCCCCGGATAAAATAAGTGATGATTGTTCCGTCGGGCTGCTCCATCGTAATGGGATTCGGATTCGCAGGAACTGCAGCTATTTCGCTGATATTCGATATAAATAAAACAATCGACAAAAAATATAATATTCTATCTATTTTCATTTTTCTTTATTTTTTCATTACTACTTAACGATTAATTTAACCGTTTCTATTCCATTCACTTTCAAGAGATAAACACCGGAATTGACATTTACCGGCAAATCAATAACATTGCTTTGTATTTTTACTTCCTGCACTTTTTTACCAGATAAATCAAACAATTGGAGTTGCAAACTTTTGCTTGTTTGAGGCGCTTCCACGCGCAAAGTTTCGCCTTTCCGAATATGATTCGGATAGACTTTCAAACCGTTTTCCGAAGCTGTAAGGGGAATGCTGTTAATGGTTACGCAAGCGGTAGCATTCTCCGACCAAACTTGCGATGTATAATAAATCCGCACCGAATAACACGCTTCCTGACCGGCCGGCAGCGGATTCAAGTCCGTATAGTTATTCAAGGTAACCAAGTTAGAAGTTCCTAAGAACAATTGGTCATATACGGCCACATCATTCCGAAACAGTTGATATCCGCGGATATTTTTTTGAGGCGTTTTCTCCGGATCTTTTGCCAAAACGGCGCGGATACTGAATAAATCGAAAGCCATATCAGGATTATCTTGCTTCAGAGTGCGCCAGGTAAGACCGTTAGTTTCCGAATAGATATTTCCGCGACCATCGGCGACTATCATATCCTTTCCACCATTTGTATCGGTTGAATAAAACGTGGCGGAACCAACCGGCCAATCCCTTAAATCGCAGGTTTCCACTTCCACTCCGTAATACAAGGGTTTGGTAACATCAATTTGCACGGGATGTTCCAATTGCACCGTATTCCATTTCAATTGCGGATCGCTAACCGGTTCATCTACAATTCGTTCATCGCCTACAGCAGCAAACCAACGAAATGAAGGCGCAGGCAAATTAGAAAAATTCGGATTGGTTGTGCGCCAAAAAGAAATGGATGTGAGGTAATAACCGTCATAATCTTTCAAATCTTCGGCCGGATACATATTGGCGGCGATAAACGGGTACTGATTATTGGCAATAGCGCCTTGATAGACTTGATCGTCCCACATATAACGCAAATCGACAAAGCCTTCGGGATTAGACCAATTCACGTGAACGGTTCCTTCTTCGGGAACTTCACGCGCCGAAATAGTCAGCGGCGGATTGGTATTCATGCGATGATTGCTATCGGCAAATTCCACATTATCCACTATCCATTGCAAGGTACCCGAAGTTCCCTGCGCACGAAAACGGAAACGAACATTTTCTTTATTAGCCAAAGAACTTACGTCGTAGGTCTTGTAAATCCATTTATTGTTGCCGGTGGCTAAAATATCTTCTACCGGCGACCATTGACTGCCGTCAAAAATTTCGACCGACACTTTATCGTTTGCCGTGCCGGCGGGAACCATGATATTGAACGACAAAAAGACCTTTTCAACGCCCACAGTCGAAAAATACGGAGAAGTCAAACTTTCGCTGTAATTACTGCCGCCGGGCGTAACGAAACGAGCGCACCAATGCGCATAGCCAAACTCGCTTGCTTTCCACGTATTGGAAAAAGCGACCGTGTTGTTTGAAACATCCCAATAACCTGTACTCAAGGGAATTTCTTCCAATATTTCCATTACTTCCAATACCGGGCCGCCGGGTTGATAATCGCTGAAATCGTCGAAAAACGGGAAAGGTTTGCGGCCGATTGTGATGTTCAATATTTTACCAGCTATCGATGCGATGCGATCTTCCTCCTGTTGATAGATGGCGCGAATCGTATAATGATAAGTTCCATCTTCCACATTTTCAATCGAATAAGATAATGTTTCCGGATCTGTAATTTCGGTTAAACGAATATCTTCCGCATACACAGCATATCCCACCAAGGTAGCATCTCCGGATGTTTCGGGTTTTGCCCAAGTCAAACGAATTTGTCCGTAAGCCGGCGATTCGATCCGTTCCTGTTGCACAGGCAACCAATTGGTAGCTATTTCGGGAATTTCAACATAAAACGCCACTTGTTTATTCTCTTTTTTTCCATAACCGATAATTTTTCTTCCATCGGCGGAAATACCGGTAGCAGCCAATAACTTCACGCCTTGATAATCAATGCCCAGATCCGTCAATAAAGTATCTAATTCAATCATTCCCAAAGTTTTGGTATAGATAAATGCTCTACGTGTTTCGGAAGAACCCTGCAAAGGCCCAACAGCCGCACGTCCCCAATAGCCGACCACAATACCGTCGTTTGAAACGCCTAAAGGTGTAGAATAACCGGAGGCGCCGGTAAGTGGATTATTATCAAAATTTATCAGTAAACTTTTTTGAATATCGTAAATAACTGCACGAAAACCTTTTTCCACATCGGCAAAAACTGCATACCGGCCGTTTTGGCTGATAGCGGTAATTTCGCCGCCACCTGATCCGGTAACCGGGGTTTTCTCGTATTGCGAATTATTTTCATTATAAATCCATAAACGGGAATTGCCGTTTTCATGGCCGCCCATTACTTTTCCATTACCCGAAACGGCCAATAATTCCGAATCATTACCGGCCGTATTGGCCAATAATTCACGCTTAACGGGATGAGCGGGATCGCTCACATCCCAATAGCCGGCCGACCAGCGTTGCCCCAAACCTCCGGCCGAAAAACCGCCCACGATAATATTGCCGTTGTCGGTAACCGCATTGGCACGATTAGATAATCCGTAATACGGCTGCTGTGCAGGCAAGGGAAGTATCGTCCATTCACCGGCGTTTATATCTCTGAATGCTCCGGTAATATAAGGAAAAAAAGTAGGAGGATCTATTCCGTCGGAAACCACGGTATTCGGATCGGGACTAACGCCCACTACCCTTCCGTTCAACGAAACGCCGCGTGCGCAGGAACCCAAACTGTCGGCATTTATTTTATCGATATCCCATTCTTGAAGGCCGCCGGCTTTTGTCCACACAAAACTGTTACGGCCGGTTAGAACGGTACCGAGGCCGACTTTTCCCACCACATAATTGCCGTCGGAAGAGATAGAAGTGGGATCCATTTCACGGTTGCTTTCCATAATAAAAAAAGGTTGTGCTTGAACCGAAAAGGTTGTCAAAACTAATAACAGAGTAGAAAATAATTTATTCATTCTAAATTTATTTGAATTTTTTACATTCATTCTTATAAAAACATCCGACAAAGGTAATGGAAAAAACGATTCGGATATGTTAATTTTTGCTATAAATCTGCGTTACCCTTTATCTGTTCAATAATCGTATTGATTCCCAGTAATTCGGCTGACGTGATAATGGAACCAATGATTACGCCGAGAATGCCATGCGAATTGATGTTTTGCCCTGTTTGAAACAAATTCGGAATTTTTGTGCGCTGACTGACAAGTGTTTGCATCGGCTCTGTGCAGTCGCGCAAAATGCCGTACATCGAACCGCGTTCCGTGCCTGTGTAGTCGAGGTAAGTGAGCGGCGTGGAGGTGTAAAAAGTTTCAATATTGGCCAATGTATCCGGTATTTTCCGTTCCAAAAGCGACAGTAAACGTTCCGCCTTTCGTTGTTTAAACAATTGATAATCAGCGCCTCGCCGTTCAATTTTCGTTCCCTGCCATTGAGCCACATCGTCGAAATTCATATAAGTCATCAAAATGGCGCCGTCTGCAAATGCCTGATTTTCAGAGGAACAAAGGTGCATATAGAGAAAATTGCGACCCCACGTTTCGGATGTATAATTGCCGCCGCGCCAAACGTCTTCCGGGCTTTCATAATGAAAAACATTTGAATTACAATACTTTACTGTGTTAGGTTTGAATTTTAGATAAACAGTAAAATTACCTGCCGTATTATCCAAACGCTCAATCCGATGCCGATATGCTTTTCTAATCAAGTGAGAATCAACAAGTTCAATCATTCGCATCGGGTGTACATTGGATATAAAATAATCGCCCGACAACGTTTCGCCGTTTTTCAGCGACACACTGACCGCCTGACTTTCGTTGCAGTTGATGTTTGTTACTTCGGCATTTGTAATGACCGTTCCGCCCATTTTCCGAATGGAAGCGACTAAGGATTTTGTAATCGCATCGCTACCGCCAATGATGCGAAAGGCGCTTTTGTTGTAAAAATCGTTGATAAGGGCATGAATGTAAAACGGCGTTTTATCCCGCTCGCCTGCATAAAGCGGAACAGTTCCGGATAAGACGCTCTGTAACAGTTTATTGCCGGTAACGGAATCAATAAATCCACCGGCACTTTGCTGAATATATTTCGCCACCAGAAAAGCTTGTTCATTGCTGAAATTCAGCGAATAAAGCGGCGATTTTTGCGCCACATCGGCTATGGTGCGGTAATAATTTTCCAAATTTGTCCGTTCTTTTGGAAAAAATTCGGAAAGTTGGCGGACAAAATTTTCCGCCCCATTGGCAAACGGGAATCGCTCGTCGCCAATGGAGATAATATCATAAGCAGTTGTATCCAAACGACTTAATTGCACATCTTTTAGCAAGTCGAGGTAGTTGAAAAACTTGTACAGCGTTTCGCCCTTGTCCATCGAGCCAATGTAGTGCATACCCGTTTCAAACTTCACGCCCTGCCGCGAAAACGTTTGCAGACAACCGCCGAGTTGCGCATTTTTTTCCAAAATGGTAACTCTATATCCGTTTTTCGCCAAAATATAGCCGCACGTCAAGCCACCTAAACCGCTGCCAATTATGATTATATCGTGTTTATGCACCATAATTGTAAAATTCTAAATTAGCCGGTTTGGAAACGCAGTTTCGAGCAATTTCCAATTTATCTAAATCAGGTTCTATCGCCTTTATTTTCAGATTTTTACGCACAAGCGCCGCCATTAAGGCAAATTCGCCTTGTCCGCTGTTTGTGATTGTAATTTCACCTGTTTCAGGCAGTTTTTCAATTTCTTCTGCAAAATTGTTGTGCTTTTTCAGCCTCTTTTTTGCGTTTCGTTCAATGGTCGCACCTTTATAAATGTAATTTTTCAACACCAAATCTTTAAAATATTCGGGGGTTTCGATTTTTTTTGCCAGTTCCGAGTATTTTTCCTGATAAAAACGGCGGAAATGTTTGGCTGTTTCAAGCAGAGGCAAGTTGTCGTTTAAACCTGTTAAATTTTTGAAACTTAACAGGTTTTGCCGTTCGCAAATCTCAATATTCACTTCGCCTTTTCTTAAAATAAATTCCTGTTTGGGAAAAACGTGTCCGATACCGTGAATTATTACGGACAAAATATCCAAATTGAGTTTTTCGGCAAGATAGAACGCCCCTTTGTGAAAGCGGTTGATCGAACAATCCACCGAGCGCGTGCCTTCGGGAAACACCAAAATCGAATAACCGTCATCCACAAATTTTTTCAGCGTATCAGCGTGTTGCTCAATGCCATCGGCCACAGGCAAAAAATCGGCGTAACGAATAATCCAACCGTAAAACGGCGAATTCCAAACCCATTTATTCGTCAGCGTAATCATTTTCGGCGACAACATCAGCGTATAAAGCAAATCCAAGTGGCTTTGGTGGTTGCAAATGATTATGGCCGGTTTTTCAAAATTTTCACCCGAAAGGTTATGAATTTTATGTTTAACCTGCGGCATCAGTTTTGCCAAAATTCTAAATCCATTGCATAAAAACCGGTGATACAGCAATTTATGTCGTTTCGATTTTCCACCGATGGTGAGGATAAAAAATCCCGCAAGCGTTACAATGATTGAACAAATGAAAAATATTATAAATGAAAAAACGGTTTTTGATAAGTTCCAAAGCGTAACCGGCATTATACGATTTTTCCCTTTTTTATACACTAACCACTTGTAAATCAGCGGCGGAAGCAGATATGCACAAGCCACAACCGAAATCATCCCTACAATCGTCAGTTCCGCCAAAGAGCGCATGGCAGGGTGTTTGGCAAAAATCAACATTCCGATAGCAATAAACAAAATAGTTGCTGACAAAATGATTGAATTTTTGAACGAGGCGAGCATTTTTTTACGGTAAGTATATTCGTAAATCAGCCCTTCGGTAACAAAAATGGTGTAATCGTCGCCCTGCCCGAAAATAAAAGTAGCAAGAATGATATTGACAATGTTGAATTTCAGGTCGAAAATGTTCATCAGCCCCAAAATCCAGACCCAGCCGACAGCCATCGGAATAAAAGTTAAAATCGCAATTTCTATTCTTCCGAATGAGAAAAACAGGAAAATAAAAACGATAAATGCGCAGATATACAGCACGTTATTGAAATCTAACGAAAGCGCGTCAACCATTTTTTTGCCAATGGACGTGTCGTCGAACGCAAAAACGTACGGATTATTCTCTGTTATTTGATTTTCAATGGTTTGCTTTTGGCCTTCATCACAATTCAAAATTGTATAAATCAAAATTTTATCATCAGAAATTGAAAAATAGTTTTCACCCATATTTTTAAAAACAGGGGTGAAATATTCAAAGTTTTGCGGCTGAAAATCGGTATTTAATAATGAAATGAAATTGTCAAAAACATTTTCGTTAAAACCCTGTTTCTTGGCTAATGCTTTCAAATTTCCTGTAAATAAATCTTTTTTTGAACAATCGTGTTCAGCGCTACCATTCCATTCCCAAAAACTGTTCCAGCGTTCAATTTTTTCCTTTTGAACATCCTTTGAAGGGAAAAAATTACCAATTCCCGAATAATTTTTAACATAATTTGGTCTATGTTCTTGAAAAAAGTTCAAATGCCCCAACACAAAATTGTAATTTACTAACGCATCATCAACATTTTGTCCTTCCGCAACCACATAAAGCGTTTTGCCTTTGCCTTTATTTTCTTCAATCAATTTATTCATTTCCGTGCGTTGCTCATCGGTCATGTAATTGATTGCCTGCAAGTTAGTTTCAAATTTTGTTCCGAAACTGAAAAAGAACAACACCATCGTAAAAACGAGAAAAATCAGTACGATCCATTTGTTTTTTTCGGGGGAAAATTCGGATAAACGAGTGAAGATGTGTCCGTCATTGCGGGCTTGACTCGCAATCTCCTGATTTTTGAGGAGATTCCCGCCTTCTCGGGAATGACGGGTGGTGAGGAACTGAGGAAGAAATATCAACACAAAAACAATTGTTCCCACCAGCAAAAACGACGAAAAAAGTCCCAAATCATGCATCGCCGGCGACGAAATAAAGAGTAGCGCAAGAAACGCTCCAACGGTAGTTATATTTCCGATTAACAACGGATTAACTATTTCTTTAATCGTCAGTTTTACGTTGGAATTGTGCCGAAAATGCGCCAAAAAATGCAGTGGATAATTAATAGCGATACCAAAAATAATCGAGGCAATGCCAACGGCAATAATTGAAACGGTCGATTTGAAAAACACAATCACGCCGAGCGAAAACAACGCGCCAAAAACCACCGAAACGGCAATAAAAAACAGGCTTTTGAAGTTGCGGAAAAAATAAAACAACAGCGCAAGAATTAAAATCATGGCCACCGAAACAGCAAAAATCGAGTCGCTTTTGATTTGGCCGGCGTTGGTAATCGAAATCAAAGCCGCACCGAACGGCACAATGTTTATTTCGTTATTAAACTCGCTTTTAGTCTGATTTACAGTCTGATAGATTTCGTTTGCCAACAGTTTGTTGTTCGCCGTTTCCGAAACCGGATATTTAGAAGTAATGGTAACGATACATTCGCCTTGTGCGTTGAAAAGGAATCCGTTATCGGTATTATAGTTATCATTTTGCTTAAAAACCTCCAGATTTTTCAGTGCGTTTTGCGAAAAATGCAGCGGATCGTTCAAAATTACGTTCCGCACAAAGCCGCCCATGGGCGACATCAGCAGTTCTTTGTCCGCTTTCAACAGATTTTCAATATTTTGCAGTTGTATCAAACTATCGATCCTTGTATAATCTGCTTCTTCGAGAAAATAAGGCAGGTTTTGCGTAATAAAATCAGTTACTTCGCTCATTTTCTCGCCATCTATTTCATACATCAACTCTTTGATATGTACGGCATTATCGCTTCCCAGCAAAATCTCGGCGAAACGAGTAGCAGCATCGGTTAGCAAGTCTACATCCAAATCAATCGTCCTGTCTTTTTGCGAAAAAGTTACCAGGATTTTATTTGCCGCCCCAATTTTCTGATATGCCTCGTTAATCCGCTTATTATCAGCATTATTCGGCAAAAACGAAGAAATATCTTCCACAAACGAAATCCGCGAAGCAGAAAAAACCAGCAGCCCGGCAAGAACCGCCAACAGCAACCACAAAAACATTTTGCGGCGTTGAAAAAAATTGAATATTTTTAGAAACAAATTGGACATCTATTACCTATTTTTCGGATTAACATACTCGGATAGCCGTAAACCACAGCAAGAAAGCACAAAACCGTATTTAATATTGAAATTCTGAAAAAATCTTTGCCCTTTCTGAAATGCGAAAATCGCTCATTTACAGGCGGATAATACACATTTACCGGCTGCGACACCAACCGTATATTGCACCAAGCACAACGCACCAGCAATTCCAATTCCGCCTCGTAACGTTTTGTAAATAAACGCATTTTACCTATTTTTTGCAATGGATAAACGCGAAAACCGGTCTGCGTATCGGGCAATCGTTGGCCGGTTTGCAATGCAAACCAAAAATTAGAGAAATTGTTGGCAAAAACGTTGCCTTGCGGCATATTGGGGTTGTCGAATTTCCGTGCGCCGACAATCAGCGCATTCGGTTGATTTTCAGCTGCTTTTGTCATTATTTCCAAATCGCTTGCCAAATGTTGTCCGTCGGCGTCCATCGTGATGGCGTGCGTAAAACCGAGTTTCAATGCGCGCCGGAAACCTTGTTGCAAGGCGTAACCTTTTCCGCGATTTTTTTCGTAAGATATAAGTTCAAACTTGTTAAGTTTTTGAAACTTAACAAGTTTTTCCATCGTTCCGTCTGTCGATCCGTCATTTACAACAATCAGATTTTCAGCGCATTGCAAAACGGATTTGACAACACCAGCTATCAATTCTTCGCTATTATAAACAGGAATTATTATACAAATTTTCATTTTTTATCGTTAGCGGCAACCAATAACATACTGATTTTCACAAAAATCGTTTCTTTTTCCTTCACAATCGCTTTGATTTGCCACTGATTTTCGTTTTCGGAAAATTCGAGCAAAAAATCCACTTCGGGAAATTCCAACGGGCTGATTGGCGCGGTAAATTTCACGTTTTTCAGCGTTTTAATATTGAAATTCGCCGTTTTTACGAAATCGAAAAGTTCCACTGCCATTTGTATAAGGCACACGCCGGGCGTAATCGGATTGTTGGGAAAATGCGCTTGATAGATAAAATGTTCCGCATTCAATTTTACTCGAAAAGCAGCTTTTCCATCAGCCACATTTTGATTTTCTATCGTAAATAAATTATCTTTTAAAATCATTTTATCTTAAATTTAGCTGAAGAAATTTCTAAATTTAATTTTTTATCTATCAACGAAATAACAGTTTTATCACCTGATTTTTCATTCAAAATTATTTCGTTGGCAAGCAGAGTTTTAGGGTCGATTTTCAGTTCGATTTTGCTATAAAACTCTTTCAATCGTTTTTGTATAGGCGTTAAAACAACCAACAATTGCGCGTTGCCGGTTTCATAAAATTCGCTTGTAAATTGCTTGTTGCCCGCAATTCCACTGCCGTTTATCATCGAAATAATAATTCCACCGAGTTGTTTGAGCATTTTTTCATTGCCCACTTTTTTGCCGTTTTTATCCAGCAAAGCGGCGTTGTTGCCGTTCAAAATCAGGGTGGAGGAAGTCGGCTCGCTGTATTCCCAACGCAGTGCAGACGGCGATTGATAGAGCAAAACACCTTTTGCAACCGATTTTTCCACCACCAGACTCGAAGTTTTTTCCTGCACAAAAGCGCATTGCAGCGTTTTGATTTTTTTCGATTGTTCAACGATTTTTTGCTCAAAAACTACTTTTTCGCTTTCGCTGAGTTTTCGTTCGTTTTGCGAAAAGAAATTTCCGTTAAAGACTGACAATAAAATGCTTACTATCAAAAATGATCTTCTCATTTTATTTTCTAATGTTTTCGTTACAAAATTCTTTAATCAAATATTCTGCTAAACCTTCTGCCGATTGGTTAACAAAAGTAAATGATCTACCCGTAACGCTCAATTTGTCGTCAATGATTTTCTCTTTGGAGTTTGCATTATAAACCGAAACTAATATTTCAACTCGAGTAGGAATGCCCGACCAGGCTGCTGCACGAGGTTCCCAATGCGTAATTACCGCTTTCACAATATAATCTGCATTGACTGTATCCTCAGCTCCAACAATAACGTCTGATGCATCAGAGCGAAAATACTGCAAGAAATAATTTGCAACCGATTTTCCCGATCCATAATATGCTTTTCCTCCAAAAGCACCATCGTCTATTGGAGCAATATAGATCACTTTGTTTTTTTCAATTTTTGACGAAGATGGTATTGACTTCGTCAAATTTGTTGTTGAAAAACAAGATACGATAGTAAATGATAGCATTAAGAGCAACCCAAAATTGAATGTTTTCATGTGTCAATTATTTATAAATTATTAAAAATTATTTTACTACAAAATAGACTCCTACCATAATAATCGCAACGCCGGTCCAGCGCGAGAGAGGCACTGTTTCGCCAAAAATAAAAACGGCGGCGAAAATGCCGAAAACGTAGGCAATACTTGTGAGTGGATAGGCCACTGAAAAGTCAAAATGCTTGAGTATATAAGCCCACAACACAGTGGCAGTTACGAGCAAAATTCCCGACGCAAGCAACCACCAATTCGTCAGAATATCTACAAAATACGCCCACGAAAACGAGAATTTTTCAATTTTTTGAACGGCAAATTTAAAGCAAACTTGTCCGCTTGCCAGGAAAAAACATTGGAATAGAGTTAATATGATAACTTTCAGCATTTTGTCAATAATATAAATGTGTGATTTTTTCCTTCAAAATGATTGTAACACAGGATTTTCCGTGGGAGCGAAAAAATTTTCGTTCCTACCAATAAATGTTCGGAAATTCTCTCGTTTTTCAAACAAATTGCTGCTGCATATACAGCAAAAGCAGGTGCAGTGTAACTTTCGCCAAAGATATTTTTGTATTGCAAAAGCGGAATATTCGGAAATAATTTTTTGCAATTTTCAAAATAGATATTGTCGTTTTCGGGGTTGCCGTTTATTCCTACCATTACATAATCAACATCACGCAGGGGCGTTGCGCGCAACGCCCCTACATTACCATAAAATTTCTCTACATTTTCAATTTTGCAAAGTGTATTTTCCTTTTTTTCATTGGAAAGCATCATTGCAACGGCCGTTTCGCCCGCAAAAGTTTGATTTTCATTGCCCAAATAACCTGCCTTTTTCAAGAGCGTGAAGTATGCGGGTGTCATTTCGTCGTGCGCACCGACCAAAGCCGTTTTAATTTTCGCACTTTTCAGTTGCAAAAACGCATCTTGCAAGGCGCATTCAAACGATATGCCTTTGTGTGCGTAAGTGGAATTGTAGCCGTGGCATTTCGCATCTATCGCCACAAGCGACGAAATAGTATTATGCGTAGATTGCATAAAGTGCGTAGGATTAAGTAATTCCTCGCCTTCGCGCACGAGTTTGTCGAGAAATATTTCGGTATTTTCTATGCAGCCCAAACCCGTACCGGTAATAATGGCGCCGGGATTTTGTACGCCGCTTTCCCGCATCGCTTCGCGCGAAACGAGCAATGCACGTTTGAGAATTTTACCCAAACGCCGCGCTTCATTCGGTGTAAAATATTGCTTGTAATCTGCATCTATTGATCTGACATACTGTTCGTTATAAAGAATAGGCGCATCAAACCATTCGTCCGAAAGCGATTTTTGAACGGAGATTTGTTTAATTGTATTTATGTAGATTTCGTTAATCATATTGAAAAAATCAAACTCGTATCATTGCCACCAAAACCAAAGGAATTTGATAAAACATGTTGCAATCCGTCATTCCCGCTTTCGAAGGAATCTTCTGTTTTTTCAGGGGATTGCGGATCGATCCTGCAATAACGGGAAACATACGGCTCAAAATTCAATTCCGGCATTTTATTTTCAAAATTCAGATTTTCGGGAATAAAATTGTGTTGCAACGCGAGAATGGAGATTACTGCTTCCACGCCACCTGCCGCACTTGTCGTGTGTCCGGTAAATGATTTGGTGGACGAAACAGTCGGAATTTTGTCGCTGAAAAGTCGCTGAATGGCTGTGCCTTCGCTTAGATCGTTGTTAGCAGTTCCGGTTCCGTGTGCATTAATATAATCAATATCAGACGGTTGCAGGCCTGCATTTTCGAGCGCTTGTTTCATGGCCCGATATGCGCCTTCGCCATTGGGCGACGAGGCGGTTTGGTGGAAAGCGTCACAAGCGTTGGCGTAACCCGAAAGAACTGCCAAATGACGGGTACGGTTCTTAAAATGTTCCTCGCTTTCCATCACAACATACGCAGCGCCCTCGCCCAAATTCAGCCCTGCGCGCGTTGCATCAAATGGCCGGCACGGCTCTTTGTCCAAAATCATCAGCGTATTAAAGCCGTTGAGGTGAAATTTGGTAATACATTCGGCGCCGCCTGCTACGACAATATCAGCTCTGCTGCTTTTCAGCAATTCCGCGCCCAACAAAATGGCGTTGGCAGCCGACGAGCAAGCGGTTGAAATGGTATCGACCTGCGAAAAAATGCCGAAATAACCGGCAATCATTTCGGTGCAAGCGCCACAATCGTGGGTGGAAATGTAGGCGTTTTTGCTGTCATTTTCCAAAAAATCGAGATAAAACTGCTCGCTTTTGTCCATTCCGCCAACGGTGACGCCGGAAATCAGGGCGATTTTAGTGTTTTGCAGGGGCTTGATTAATTGCGCCTCTATAAGTGCCTCACGCACCGCCAACATTCCCATTAAAGACGTGCGCGTAGTTGGAGCATTTTCAGATATTTGCAACAATTTTATCATTTCCTCGTCGGTCATTTTCACTTCACCTACGGGAAATTCCGTGTGCGCAGTTTTGAGATAACGCAAAAGCGCAATGCCGCTACGTTTTTCGCGCAACGACTGCAAAGTTTCGGGGACATTGTTACCAATCGCCGAAACAATACCCATTCCGGTAATAAAAATTTTACTCATCTTGCCACTCAGTTGCACGAATTTACATTCATTTTTTTGTGAAAATCAACGTAACTCGCCACAACCAATTATTTTGTTCTGTTTGTGGCGATATAATCCGCCATGACGGCGATGGACTTGAAAATTTCCTTTCCTTGTGCCGGGTCTTTGAGTTTGATGCCGTAGTTTTTTTCCATCAGCACGATAAGTTCCAGTGCATCAATAGAATCCAAACCCAAACCTTCGCCAAAAAGCGGTGCATTTATATCAATATCCGCGGGTTTTACATCTTCAAGATTTAATACTTGAATAATTTCTTCTTTCAGTTTTAAAATTAAATTTTCCATTTTATAGTATAACTTGTAGCTATTTATATATTTAGACAATTAAAAGACATATCCCAAACTGACACCGACCATCGGGAAAAGATCACCTGCGGTACCAATGATGGGCGTAAAACCTACACGAAGCGAGAATCCGCTACGCACAGGCTGCATACGATACATAAAACTCAAATGTCCGATAAATTGACCTTCTTTCACAGTATCGTAGTTGTAAAGCGATACGGCCCGCGTAAGAAAGGAGGTACCTGCGCCTACTTCAAACGTACTCGACGAATGTTCTTTACCGAAAACATAGTTAATTTGCAGAGGAATAGAATAATAGGAATGAGTTTGGTAGTCAAAAGCTTCATAACCGTAACCCCCGTTTCCTGTTGCAACTTTGAAGTCGCTGATACCAAAACCGGCGCCCACGCGGAAACCAAACCCCAAGCGGCTTTCCTGATTGAAACGCATATCGTAGTTCATAGACATTATCACACCCGGACCGCCCAATTCGACGTAAAACAGTTTGTTATACACTTCACTTTCAGATTGTCGCGAAAACTGCGCCGATACAGGAATCGTAACCATTGCTAAAATGGCGAAAAACAATACTTTTGTGTTCATAATATAATTTATTAAAAATTAATACGCATAAAATACATTGTTGTTTATACCCACATCAAAACGTCCACCGGAAATAATAGTTGGAAATTCGTATTCCAAAAACCGCAATGCGAATATTCCCGACAGGATCACTCGATTCGATCTATCATCTATATAAAGATGTTGTGCGCGTTTGAAATGTAATATTCCATCAATGACATTCAGCGTTCGCTCATTTTCGTTCCGAATGATTTTGACCACACAATCGGTGGATGTAAGATTGATTTGTTTATCGTTCAGCATCAATAAATCATTGTATTGTTCGATCTTTTCTGACGGAAAAATAAAATCAAGCGTTATTTTTTCACTTTCTACAAGATAACTTCCTTTCATAATTCCATTCAACGAAAAATGCAAATGTCCCTCTTTATACAAAATTTTGCACGGTGCAATGACACTTGAAACCACAAAATAACTTCGGTTATCGTATATTGCACCAAAAGAATTGTAGCCCCATTCGGTGTAGGCAGGCAGCTCCGGTTCGGTTTCGTCCGGAATAAAAATCGTTCTGTCCATTTGAGGGTCGGAGTCGCACGATGAAAAGAGAATTATCAGTGTTAAAACCGGGAATATATATTTTTTTGTCATGGGTATATATTTTTAAAATAATTATTAATCATCTTCTTGACTTGTATTTATAGCTTAATTTTTGCTCTCCAACAGGAAGATAAAATGATATTTGCAGTGCTACACCTTCATTTACTGTCGACGATTTTACAAAAGAAGATGGAGTATTTTGTCCAAACAACAAGAGTGGCAGTTGAAATTCAATCGTTCCAAACGGATGATTCATTCGCCCGATTTTCAATCCTAAACTTGCAAAAATCGAAGTCGACAAGAAATCAACTTTTTCTAATTGATTTAGAATATCGGATGCGTACTTTTGTTCCATTCTTCCATTAACAAAATAAGGTGTTGTGCTTGAAGAAAGTAAAAAATTAAAACTTGCACCCGCTTTAACATACGGCCTCACACGCAAATCTTTTTTACTCATAAAAAACTTCATTTCAACAGGAACTCCAAAATACAAATTGTTCTGTTCCACGTTTTTAACTCGCGCATAATTGGTTGTTAAAGCTGTTTCCTCCACTTTCCAAAGAAAATATTCGCGGTCGGAAATTAAATTATTGTGATTGTACATAAACCTTACACCCGAAGCAATTGTAAAGCGATGATTCAATGAATATTCCGGTTTTACACCAAAATAATAACGTGTAATTGTTTGATAATCATCTATATAACCACCATAATAATAATCTTTCGCATAATACGAATCGTAATAATACGAATGATTTTCGCGAACGGCAGCAGGCTTATTTATTGTGCCGTCGAGAAATTCAATTCCCGCCTCAACTCCTATGCGTAATCTTTCATATTCATAGGTTCTCTCCACTTGAGCAAATGCTACTATTGGAGAAAAAATCGATAAAAACAAAATCACTTTTTTCATAAACAATTGAAATTTAAGCAATTAACATCAAATAAATCATCTGTTTTTTCTTTCGTTATCAAAAACATTTTTATTTCAAATGTATTTTTAAAACTTTCCGCCCAGGCCACGAGTGCAAAATTAGTATTTTTATCCGAAAAACTGTTTTTTACAGTGCGATATATTTGTTCGGCATCCGATTTTTCGGCTACATAAAATGAAGTTTCACCAAAAAACTTGTTTCGTATCGCAATTTCGCCGGTAATTATGTTCGGTAGCGTGTAAACAAACAACGACGGCGATGGAAAATAATTTTCGTTGTCCTGTATCGTTTCCTGATATTTTGTGTCAATTTCAAGTGAAGACGAGCGGTTGAAACAGATTACGGCGATGTCTTCACGCCCTGCACCGTCATTCTTGCGAAAGCAGGAATCCCCTGAAAAAATCATTTCCGAAGCCAAAAAACCAAGTTTAGAGAGATTGTCCATTTTGAAAAATTTCGGATAATCTACCTGTAACGAGCGATAAAATTCGGTAATTTCGGTTGAATTGTAAAATTTTAAGCTACACTGTTTTTTGATGTACAATGTTTCTTGTCTCGAAGTTTCTTGTCTCGAATGATACGGGTTTTCATTTTTGTAGCTAAACAAAAGCGCCGCATTGCAACCGCCAAAACCCGAAAGCATTTTTATAAAATACCGTTTATCCGTTTTTTGAATTTCTTTTGAGATATTTATTTGATTTTCAATATCTTGCGAATTAAAATTTAATGTCGGCAAAATGATATTATTCTGCAATGCTTTGAGCGAAATAATGCTTTCCAGCACGCCTGCCGCGCCGAGTGTATGCCCAAAATACGGTTTTAACGAATTGACAGGCACGTTTTCCAAGCCGGAGCGAGTGATTGCAACGGCTTCCATCGCATCGTTGTAGGACGTTGCAGTACCGTGTGCGTTGATAAAGGCAATTTCCGGCGTCCGATTTTCGATTGTCGACAAAATACTTTTCAATGCTCGAAAACTGCCTTCGCCTGTGCGTGACGGTCCCGAAATATGGTTGGCATCGTTGCGGATTGCGCCGCATTGTAAAGACGGAGCGTGTTCCGTTTCTACGCACGAAAAAATGATCGTTGCCGCCGCCTCGCCCAAATTCAGCCCGCAACGATCTTTGTCAAACGGTCTGCAAATTTCGGGCGACAAGGCTTTGAACGATTGAAAACCAGAAATGATGAATTTCGATAGAAAATCTACGCCCACCACCACTGCGTAATCGTAATAGCCGTTTTCGAGTTCGCGCATCGCTGCAATTTGCGCCGCCGCACCTGAGATACAGGCGTTGGAAACGACAAGCGGCGTGTTTTTATTGCCGAAAAAGGAGGTGATTAATGTGGCGGTATGCCATAAATATAATGGTAGAAACGGGGCATGTAGGGGCGTTGCGCGCAACGCCCCTACAACATTACCCAACCAATCTACATTTCCTTTTGTGGACGACAAAATAAACAAAACGTTTTCATTTGACAAATCTATTTTTACCTCCTGATTGGCGGTAGAAACGGATAAGATGGCCGCTTTTTCGAAGTCAGTATAATTGGGGGATTGCGAGTCAAGCCCGCAATGACGGTAAAATTCATCGTTCAATCGTTCCCTATCAATGAGCGACGCCATAAACGCTTCGGGCAAATCGAATGTTCCTGCATCGTAATGTTTTACGCCGGAAACGCCACGTTTTACATTCGCAAAATTTTCTTCCGTCGTAAAACCCAATGAGGAAATGATATTGTCGCCTATTTTGTACATTTATTTTGTCTGAATTTTAAAATCACAGATCAGATTAATCCGTTTTTCTGTTTCCATTCCTCATAAAAAGCCGGATTTGTCCAAACCAGTTGATATTGTTTATCCAAAAACACCTGAATGGAATATCCGGTGGCCAGCAGCGAATTATCTTCATTATCAAAAATTTCGTAATCGAATATGATTTTGGCGGCTTCCGTGTTTCTGAAAGTAATTTCAATGCGGGCTTTGTGTCCGTAAATCAGCGGTTTTTTGTACTGAAAACGCAAATCCACCAATGGCGCGTAATAGCCGTTGCCGAAAATGTCGAGGTAGCCCAAACCGTATTTTTTGCCAAATGCTTCGCGGGCGTCTTCAAAATAGAGGGCATACGAGCCGTGCCACACAATGTTCATCGAATCTACTTCCGAAAAACGAATTTCAATATCTTTTGTTGCTTTTAATTTCATATTTTTTGCTGTAAATTACACTTCCGTATCTGTCAGTACCACTTTCATTTTGCCTTGTGCTATTTTATTTCCATTGCATAAAACACCGGCATTTAGCAAGATAATATTTCCAACTTCCGCATCGACGATAATTTCGGTTGAGATATTTTCATTGATTTTGGGCAACGAAAACAGCTCAAAATCGTTTATTGAACCAATCATTCCAATTTTAACAGGCTGATTTCTATTCAAATATCCCAAACGGGCAGCACAAGTTTGAGCCACATTTTCCACGATTCCACTTTGGGAAAAAACGCCGTTTTCTACAAAAATATTATCGTTTTTGATGAATAATGAAGTTTTTGTCGTGATATTATCGCAAAAAAGCAATTTATCTACCATGATAAACGGCGGTTGTTGCGGCAAAAGTTTCAGGATGTTTACTTTTTCAAATTTCATGCTTATTTGATCACATCGGGTGTTTTTGAATAAGTGATAATATATTATCGTTTATGCTCATTTTTGATATTAAAAGTGCTGATTTTTATCACTTACAAAGGTGATGAAATTATTTTAATTATTATTAAATCTTCATCATTGTTTTTTGCAAACCACTATCGAATGCCCTTTCCCAATTCCATCGTGTATCCTTTCCATCATTAAACCGGCATTTTCCACGCAACGAATCATATCTTCGGAATGGTACATTTTGCTATTTCCGTTGGCTAATGCGGTAAAATAGAGCGAGATTTGCGTGAGGGCGTAGGCCGCGGTTTCAAAACGTTGCCGGTCCCAAAACGTTTCCATAATGTAAAGCAGAGAATCTTTGTTCATTGATGCTGCTGCTCGCGCGAGTATGCTCGTTACTTCTTCTTCCGAAAAACAATCGAGAAATTGACTCATCCAAATGGCATCAAAACCAGTTGGGAACGGCGCTTTTTTATCCAATAAATTCACACCGTGTCCGAAAATGCGGTCGGCGCCTTTTTCTTTGGCCGTTTGCTCTTTCATTAAGACTAATTGCTGGGGCAAATCCATAATGGTTACTTTTACTTCCGGATTATAGTCCACACAACGCAAAGCCCATCGTCCGGTGTTTCCGCCAACATCAAGCAAGGTTTTGGGTTTTTGATCAAAAACAATTTGCAGGGCTTCTTGAAACGATTGGTCGGAATAGTAGTGATCGAAGCCAAACCAACTATCTTGCACTTGTTTTGGTAAACTCGACAAGCCTTCATAAATCGTAGCCCATTTGCCGAAAACTTTCAATCCTTCGGGTTTACCGTTAAGCAGCGCTTCCTCTAGGTTGAACAAACCGAGATAATTTACATCGTGATTGAAATCAAGATTTACCTTGACGAGCGGGTCGTTCAACAAAAACCAACCCGCCTTTGAACAGGTAAAACGTTCATTTTCAAGCAAAACAGTACCCGTCGTCAATGACGATTCGAGCAAACATTGCACCGCATAACGCGACAAGGTTGTTTTTTCGGCAACTTCATCAATTGTCAGACCTTTTTGAGAGTCCAACAATAGTTGCAAAATGCCGAATTTGACCATCAGGCGCGATACCTGAAAAACGATTGGCGCCTGCGAAATTTCGTGTGCTAAACGCTGTGCTGCCAACGCCGATTGCGTTTCTTTGGAGTATTTTTTTTCTAATGCGGGGAAAAGTTTCATCTTTATTTTTTACTGTTAGTTAATGCATGAATCATCATATAAAAATTAATCAACAAACATTTCTTGAATAACATCTTTAATTTTTTGAATTTCGGAAGCTTGCAGTTTGCCGATGGGATTTATTATCCTACTCTTTGAGATCGAACGGATATGGTCTAAGGCAACCATTTCGTCTTGCCGGTCGAAAAAAACTTTAATTCGCGAAGGAAGCGGTTTGAGCGTAGAAGTCAATGGCGCAATAATTACCGTTTTCAGATAATCATTCATCTCATTGGGACTAACCACAACGCAAGGTCGGATTTTTGCCATTTCGCTGCCTTGCGTTGGGTCTAAATTTACCCAAAATACTTCGTATTGATTTATTTTTGTTTCCATTCCCAATCTTTTAAGTCCTCATCTCCAAACACATCAGGAAAAAATGTTTCTTCCGCTCCAGACAAGGCAAATTGTTTAAAGGTTTCTGCCCAACCTTGACGGGGTTGGGGTTGGATCACAATTTTTTCATTTTCAATCTGAATATTAACTGTGGATTTTAGTGATAAATCTAACCTGTGTAATAAACTTGACGGTAAAATCACACCTCTACTGTTTCCTATTTGAATAATACTCGTTTGCATAATGTTATAACATTTTATTTCGCAAAGATACTAAAATATCATTTACGTTATTACTTTTGGGTGTTTTTTTTATTCCTTCCAAAATTCATAATAATTAAACCACTGTTCGGGATATTCTTTTACTATATTTTCCAATTGGGCAACGTAAGATTTTGCAAGATTCTCAATTAGCTCTTTTTTGGAAATTCCCGTCTTCTCGGAAATGACGGGACAAACAAAAATCCGGTACTTTTTTGTCGCAATTTTCACACAAAAAATCGCCAAAACTTCCACGTCAAAACTTGCAGCCAATGCGAACGCACCAACAGGAATATCGGCTTTTCCATTCAAAAAATCACATTCCACGCTTTTTGCCGATCCATGATTGCGGTCGCAAGGCATCGACACAATTTCTCCGTTTTGCAAAGCCACATTCACCGCAAACAAATGCGACATATCATTCAATACGGGAATAAGATTTATATTATTGTTATTCAGTATTTTAGAACGATTATTTTGCACCGTTTCCGTTTCGCCGGCGTAAATAAGCGCATTGATTTTTTTCTTTTCCGAATTGAGTAAATAACCGCCGATTTCAAAATTACCCACGTGCGAACCGGCCATGATAAAACCTTTATCGCCGTTTGAAAGTTGTGTAAAACAGTCATTACCGACAATTTCCACTTCAAAAGGATTTCGTCCGGCAAATACGGCAAACCGGTCCAAAATCACTTGCCCGAAAAGAAAATGATTTTTGTATGTTTTCCAAAACGATTT
This sequence comes from Bacteroidia bacterium, assembly GCA_025999115.1. The sequence goes on along the minus strand of BNWW01000013.1, from coordinate 15,953 downwards.
CCACTTTGAGTAACCAAAATGCAACCTGAAATAGTGATAAATTGCCAAATACCCTTTTCGCGCAAAAAGCATATAAAAAGGCGCAACAAAAATCAAAACCGCATATAACGGCCTCAATCCAAACACATTAAACAGCAAAATCAATGCCTGCTGTCCGAATGTGCCGCCGCCCGTATTGCCTTTCCACGCTCGATTCATAAACAGCGACTACTCCCCTACTTTCGTTTCAATATAGTCGCAAAAATCTTTCAGTGTTTGTACGCTCTGCATTTCTTCAGCTTTGATTTTGAAACCAAAATTCCGTTCCACGATAACCACAATATCCACAAAATCAAGCGAATCAATACCTAAATCGGTTTTCAAATTGGCGCCGGGATTGATTACTTGTTCTTCCACTTCAATTTCTTCAATCAGAAAGTCTTTTACAATTTCGTCAATTTTCTCTCTTGTCATATTTTTATTATATTAATTATCAATAATTTAACTCTTAAAAACGGATATTAAAAATTTTCGCAAAGGTAATTAAATTTTCCTCACCACCAATGCGCTGTTTGTTCCGCCAAAACCGAACGAATTGGAGAGAAAAATGTCAATATTTTTTTCGATAGTTCGGGGAATGATATTCAGATTTTTAGAATACTCATCGGGCTGTTCAAAATTGATGTTCGGGGCAATAAAATCGTTTTGCATCATCAAAATGGAGTAAATAATTTCGCTCGCACCGGCCATCCAACATTCGTGTCCCGTCATTGATTTGGTTGATGAAATGGGTGTGCGATGGGCGGTAAAAACCTTGTCCAAAGCAATGGCTTCTGCGGCATCACCCTGCGGGGTAGAAGTTGCGTGAGCATTCACGTAATCAATGTCGGCGGCAACAACGCCCGCATCGTTCAACGCCCGGTTGATAGCCACAACGCAACCTTCGGGGCTTGGTTCGGAAATCTGTTTGCCGTTGGACGAAAAACCGTAGCCGGTCACTTCCGCCAAGATGTTCGCCCCGCGCGCTTTAGCGTGTTCGTATTCTTCCAAAATCAAACTGGCAGCCCCTCCGCTTGGAATCAGGCCGTCGCGATTTTTGTCGAAGGGACGACTCGCCTTGGTTGGCGCATTTGTACGAATGGAAAAAGCGCTCAACGCATCGAAACTACCCATGGAGTAAAAATTCGTTTCTTGCGCTCCGCCGCACAGCACGATGTCCTGTAAACCATGTTTGATAAAAAAGTAGCCCAAACCAATTGAATGTGAGCCGCTTGCACACGCTGCCGAAATCGTCATATTGACACCTCTCAACTTAAAAATAGTGGAAAGATTCATCGTAACCGTTGAGTTCATGGATTGGAAAATCGCCCCTGAACCGATGAGTGTCGTGTCCTTTTTTTCCTGCGCAATATTGTTTGCCTCGATCACCGCTTTGGCAGACGAGTCATTCCCGTAGAAAATTCCTATCTCGTTGTTTTCTAAATATTTATCATCCATCATGGCATTGCGTAAAGCTTCAATAGTAGCCATATAGGCATATTCGCCCTGTTCGGGCAGTCCTATCCGCAATCGCCTGTCCAGCACGCCTTTCAACACGGGGCGCTCCACTATACCCGTCAGTGGCGAGCGGTAGCCGTAGTTTTTCCGCATTTCGTCAATGCCAATACCGGATTTACCCTGGTAGAGCGACATTTTTACCTCTTCCAAATTTTTGCCAATGCAAGCGTAAATACCTGTGCCTGTGATAACAACCCTTCTCATATTTTATAATTTTGTTATAATCCTCCACTGATTGAAATAACCTGTCCCGTTATATACGAGGCATTTTCCGAAGCCAAAAACCCCACCAAATCCGCCACTTCTTCCGGTTTGCCGAAACGTTGCGCAGGAACAATTTTTTTGAGTTCGTCTTGCGGCAAATCCTTTGTCATATCCGTTTCGATAAAGCCGGGCGCAACGGCATTGACGGTAACGCGCTTTTTCGCCGTTTCGAGTGCCAGAGCTTTTGTCAGCCCGATAATACCTGCTTTGGCGGCGGAATAGTTCGTTTGCCCCGCCATTCCATTCACACCGGAAATGGATACAATATTGATAATGCGACCGAATTTTTTGTTGAGCATATATTTCACAAGCAGGCGAGTGGTGTAAAATGCGCCGTTCAAACTGGTGTCCAACACATTAGTCCACTCCTCATCGGTCATCCAAAACATCAGATTATCGCGCCGAATGCCCGCATTATTGACCAAAACCGAGATATATTCGTCCGGATTTTTTTCCATCCAAGCATTGAGAGCGGCAGAAGTTTCTTCTACATTCGCCACGTCAAAAGGCAAAAGACCGGCAGTACCGCCCGCCGTTTCAATCAACGATTTAGTTTCTTCGGCAGCCGCTTGGTTCGATTGATAATTAATCAGAACGTGATAGCCCATGGACGAGAGTTTTAAGCAAATCGCCCGCCCAATTCCCCTCGAGCCGCCTGTAACAAGTGCATGTTTCATTTCTGTAAAAACGTTTTTATTTGTGCAAATTGTTCATATTTCGGGGTATCTTCAATAAAAACGGGACAAATCTCACGAATTTTTCCGTAAAACTCTCGTGTTTTTGGTGATAATCTATCTTTAATTTGAAGATAATCAACGGCTTGAGCCAACGCAACCGAATGGATTGCCATTACCTGAAAACTATTTTCAACCACCTTCGCCGCCAACAGCGCCGAGTTGGTTCCCATACTCACAATATCCTGATTGTCATTGTTATTGGGAATGCTATGAACGTAATTTGGAAACGAAAGTGTCTGACTTTCAGCTGTTGTGGAAGTGGCGGTAAACTGCGCAGCTTGCAAACCATAATTCAAGCCCAGAACGCCCAGATTGAGAAACGGCGGTAAAATTTCATTGATTCTGTCGTGGCAAAGGTAATTCAACTGCCTTTCCATCAACATGGTAAGTTTGGTAACAGCAATTTTGAGTTTGTCCATTTCAAACGAAACATAATCGCCGTGAAAATTTCCTCCGTGATATACATTTTGGTGCTCCGGATCGATAATCGGATTGTCGCAGGCCGAATTTATCTCGTTAATCAACACTTGTTCCGTATTTTCGATGGTTTCAAAAACAGGCCCCAAAATTTGCGGAACGCAACGAATCGAATAATAACTCTGAACTTTCTGTTTGAAAATTTTCTCTTCCGGATTAACGTCTTCGTACAGAACGTGTTCGCGCTTTTGAAGCAATTGACTGCCTTGAGCAAACTTGCGCATACGTTCGGCAATTTTTCGCTGACCACTCTGTTGTTTTGTCGCATTTAATTCTTCGGAAAACGAATCATCATAAGCCAAGGTAATTTCGTTTATCAAAACAGAAATCAAGGTCGAAAAATCAAGTAACTTTTTGGCTTGCACCAGATTAACAAAACCAATTCCGGTCATCACCGAAGTCCCGTTGGTAACTGAAAGACCCTCGCGGATATGAATTTTCAGCGGCTGCAAACCGTTTTCCGCCAACACTTCCTTCGAATGGCGCCACTCACCTTGGTAGTGAACTTTTCCTTCGCCAATCAACGTCAGGGCGATGTGCGCCAATTGCACCAAATCACCACTTGCGCCTACGCTACCATGTTCAGGAATATAGGGATAAATTTCGCGATTGATAAATTCAACCAGCAAATTTACCAGTTCAATGTGAACGCCGGAATGCGCCTGCAAAAATGTCCCCAAACGCGCCACTAAAGCCGCCCTTACATACAAATCGGGTAAAGGTTCGCCGGCGCCTGTGGAATGGCTACGAATAATATTGTATTGCAATTGCGTAAGATATTCATCATCCACGCGATATTGCGCCATCGGACCAAAACCGGTGTTGATTCCGTAAATAATTTTATCGGAAGCAAAGTTTTTCAGAAAGGTAAAACAGTTTTCAATTTGTTGTTGTTGTTCGCCTGAAAGTTCAAATTTTTGATTTTTAAAAACAAGAGAATATAAATCATTAAAAGTCAGAATATTAAGCATTTTCAAAATTTAATTTTAGAGTTTACGGGATTCGCATAGATTCCCAAAAATATTTCGCACAATTCCTCTTTGTCGCCTTCGATTTTTTCAAGTCCATTTTCCATATAAAGCGTAAATTTCTCTTGGTCGGAAATGGAATATTTATCAGAAAATTCTGATTTCTTACCCAAAATATCGTGAGCTATGTAGTTGGTTTTCCAAAGTTTATAGCCTGCATATATATTTTTGTCGATGATAGCAGCCAAAGCTTTAAATTGCTCCGAATGAGGCAATTCGGCACATTCGGCCAGTTCGGCGGGGGTAACGGTTTCGCAAAAAGTAAAGTGCGTATTACCTTTCGATTGCGTGATGCCGTGCAGAATGCTGTTCAAATCTTCGCCGGGCGCTTTTTCGTAGCGGTGCCGGCGCGAGAGGTATATTTCGCGGGTTTTCAGGAAATCGCAAGGCTCGTATTCGTAGGAAACGGCTATCGGCGTGATGTTCAGTTCCGCCAAATTTTCGGCAAAAGGCTTTTTACTGCTCATGGCAAACATTTTCAGCACGGCCACTTCGGTTTTATCCATGCCGTCTTTAGTGCGCCCGTTGCGTTGTGCAATCCACGTAGATTGATGTTTTTCGGTAAGGGTGTAGCGCATATAGGAGGACACATTAAGTGAATTGGTGAAAATTTCGCGCGCCGTACCCCCACGAATGATTTTGAACATTTTGTTTGATTTGCCAATATCCACCGCCTCTTGCGGGTGCATCAGGTTGCTGCCAAAAGTAATTTCGGAAGTTTGATGTCCTTCCAAATACAGTGCGTACTGCAAGAGTGTGGCATCCAGCATAATATCACGGTGGTTGGAAATAAACATATAGCGTTTCGCCCTATCCAATTTGTCTAAACCACTGTAGGAAAAATGGGTAATGCTACGTGCGATAACCTGCTCATTGACAGCCTTCATCACTTCAAATTGAAATTCGTCGATGGTGGTATAAGCACAAATTTGCTTTTTTATCTCTTCGGGATCGCACCCGGGATAAACATAAGCAGACAGCGCCTCAAAATATGCGCTATGGGCTATTCGTTGCATTGCAGCATTGATTTCCTCATTATAATAAGGACGATAATCATCTAATATTTCGGTAATTAGCATTTTATTTAGGCTTTATATTTTTCTCGTTTATCAATAAATTTCACCGGTTTCCGGCTTATATCGGGGAAAATAATTTTCCGCAATGCGTCTGTTTTGCAAATTTCTATTTCAGGTGCAACGCGAATTTTGGCGCGAAAACTATCTTTCAAATCTTTGATGATTTCCGTTTTCGGATTGCCGGAAATTGAAAGTCGTACCAAAACATTGTCATTTCCATTTTCGTCAAGACTCACTTCTACCACATAACTTTCCACGTAGGATGTATTATCCAAAACGTCATAAATAGCCGGCGGATAGAGCGTTGTGCCTTTGTATTTGAGTAAATGATTGGCTCTGCCCACTACCGGCGAAACACGCATGGATGTTCGACCACAACGGCATTTTTCGGTATGAAAACCGACCAAATCGCCCGTTTTGAAACGCAACAACGGCATTCCTTCCACACCAAGTGTTGTAACCACCAATTCCCCTACCCGACCGTTTTCCAGCACTTTTCCGTTTTCATCAACAACTTCACAGATAATCAATTCGGGGTGATGATGCCCGCCGCAACCGTATTCACATTCGGCAAAAGTGGTCGCCATTTCGGTAGAGGCGTAGGTGGAATAGAGTTCAATATCCCACTTTTCTTTAATTCGCTTGCCTAAAAGATTGAGAGAAAAGTCCTGCTCACGCAAATTTTCGCCGATGCAAACCACTTTTTTAACGGCCGAATTTCGGTAATCAATGCCGTGTTCTTCGGCATATTTTATGATGTGCAAAATGAACGACGGCACACACATGATCGTGTTCGGTTGGATACGATTGATGGTGTCCCATTGCAATTCGGGAATGCCGTTACCCACACGAATTACCCCTGCGCCCAAGGCGCGCAAGCCCATAAAATAGGCCAAACCTGCCATAAAACGCTTGTCGATGGTAGTCATCAGTTGAACAATATCCGACGGTTGAACACCGGCGCAGGTAAAAGAAATCTTCTCGTTATACGCCAATCGATCCAAATCCTTGTCCGTCATAGCAAAGGTTACAGGATCGCCCAAAGTACCGGAAGTGGTAATAAAATCAATCACTTTTTCTTTTGGCACGCAGAGGAATTCGCCGTTGTGTAGTTGCAAATCGCTTTTTGTGGTAAAAGGGATTTTCTCTAAATCTTCCAATGCATTAATTTTATCAATATTTATCTGATTTTTATGAAATAAATTTTGATAAAACGGCGAATTATTTTGCAAATAGCGCAACACTTCTTTCAATTTTTGTTCTTGAAAAAGTTTGATTTTTTCTTTTGATTGAAATTCGATATCCATCTTTTTATTTCACAGTTGAAAATAGATTTTTCACCTCTTCTTTTTCCAATTCCCGATAAACGGCTTGCGGCGTATCGTTGAATGTTACTTCAAAAAATTCCTCGTCGTAAAACGAAAGAACGGAATTGGTATCGGGATTACATTCGATATAGGTAGCTTTTTCAAAATCAATATTTTTCGCCTCGCAAATCTGCCATTTCAACGATTTGCCCGCATACGTTACCGAAGTACCGGGATTTTCTTGATACAATTCCGTAACAATAATGTATGTTTTTTCTTGATTTTCAATAATTTTCAAACCACATTTCGAGGGCATATCCCATTGTCCCTTGAAATCGAAAATTTCGTCGTAATATCGTTCTTGAACACGCATGATTTTTTATTTTCTAATGATTTCTTTTCCAAAACTCCTATTCGCCAACTCCCGGTTTCGCGGACGATACGTACCTTCGTTCATTTCACGCAAGGCGACGTTGCAAAAGAGGCGAAACATTTTTGATTCCTGTGTTTCGTCTTTGTAGAAAGTATCCCATGCGTAGTTGTAGAGTTCTTGCAAGCGGTCAGCCGACATATTTTTCGGTTGAAAAACCACTTGTCCGGCGTTATAATGATCCCAGTCGAAATCGAAAATCCGGCCTTGTCGCAAAAAATCGTCATACCCTTTGGTGTGCGGGAAAGGCGTCATCACGGTAAATTCCGCCAAATCCAAATCAATTTCGAGCAGAAAATCAATGAGCCGTTTAATATCGTCTTCGGTTTGATTGTCAAGTCCCAAAAGAATCGTTCCTTCCACGCCGATACCGTGATCGTGGTAGCGTTTCACACGTTCCTTGATGTAGTCTGAAGTGTCATAAACCGCCTGATAAACGTACCAAGCACCCGCTTGCGCCGCCAAATCCAATATTTCGGGATCGTCTTCAATCGTATGAGAAATCCATTTCTTTTTGAACGGAATCATTTCTTTGAAAAGTTGCTTTTCCCATTCCTTGTTTTGTGCAAGCGAATTATCGACAATAAAAAGCCGGTTGTTTTCAATCATAGCCAGTTCCTCAACCACTTTATCCATCGGACGAGGACGAAACGCACGCCCGCCCAGATAAGTTACGGCGCAGGGATAGCAACTGAACCTGCAACCGCGCGAGGCATGGAACAAATCCACCATCTGCACGCCCTTGTGGTTGTATAGATCGCGTTTGTAGAGGTCGCGACGAGCAGGCCCAACGGTTTCGATGGGCGGATGTTGCAACATAAAATTATACACTTTTTGGAGTTTGTCTTTTCTAAAATCATCGAGAACAGTTTCCATTCTGCTTTCCGCCTCGCCGAGAAAAACGCTGTCGGCATGATTGACCGTATCTTCTGCGTGCAACATAGTAGAAATGCCGCCGAAAATCACTTTTTTACCCATCGCCCTGAATTTATCGGCAATCGCCCAACCTCGTTTTACCTGCGTGGAGAGCATCATCGAAATAGCCACCAAATCGCAAGCTTCGTTGAAGTCAATTTCCTCAACATTTTCGTCTATAAAATTTACATTTACATATTCCGGTAAGGCAGCAGCAAAAGCCACCGGACCGTGAGGCGGCAGATTAAAGGTTGTTTGTCCGGACAATTTTACCCATTTAGGGTAAATCAGCAGTAATTTCATGTTTTTTGTGTGCAAAATTATGAAAAAATATGTACTTTATGAAAGTTCTGTAAACTATTCTTAACATTAAAGTAGAAAACTTCTTTTTTATCTACTTAAATCAATCGATTCTTCCGGATGAAACCAAGTAATTTCAGGGTCGCGCTTAAACCATGTCATTTGTTTTCGGGAATAAATACGGCTGTTTTGTTTAATCTTTTCAACGGCAAAATCCAATGACCAATTTCCATCGAAATATTGGAATAGTTCTTTATAACCAACTGTGTTTAATGAATTTAGATGACGAAAAGGATACACACGCCGCGCTTCTTCCAATAATCCGGCGGCCATCATTTGATCGACTCGACGGTTGATGCGGTCATACAATTCCGCCCGTTCGCGTTGTAAGCCGATTTTGATAATGCGGAAAGGGCGTTGTTTCACGCTATTGGTTCGCAATTCGGAATAAGGTTTTCCGGTCATCAAACAAATTTCCAAAGCATGGATTACCCGTTTGTGATTTTTCAAATCGACTTGATTATAAATTACGGGATCGAGAATTTTTAATTGTTGGCGAATGGAGTCTAATCCTTCCGTTTCAAATTGTTGCTTGATTTCGTTACGCAAAGTTTCGTCGATGGTGGGAATATCGTCGATTCCCTTACAAACAGCGTCGATATACATCATGGAACCGCCGGTCATCACAACCGTTTCGTGCGTTTGATGTAATTCGGCTAACAGTGTAATCACGTCCTCTTCAAATTGGCTGGCGCTATAGTAATCTTCCAACGCCAGTGTTCCGACAAAATAATGTTTTACCCGTTGTAAATCGGCGGTGGTGGGAGCGGCCGTTCCGATAACCAAATCCTTATACAATTGGCGCGAATCAGCTGAGATAACCGGCGAACCTGATTTTTCGGCTAATTGCAGGCTTAATTCGGTTTTACCGACTCCTGTGGGGCCTAATACTACGAGAAGGGTCTTCATCTTTGTCATGGCGGGCTTGATTCGCCATCTCCTGCTAATTGTTAATAGGCTATTCTGGGGATGGCGGGTCAAGCCCGCCATGACGGAAAAATTAATATTCAAACGGATTTCCTTCGCTCAAATCAGCTAAATCTTCTTCATCGAAACCATCGTCGTTAAACTCGCTGTAAAAATCGTCGTCATCGTCGAAAGAATTAGCGACGGCTGGGGCAGCGGATAAATCCAAATCATCGAATTGCGTTACTTGTTTGGGAGGATTACCTAATGATTTCACTACCTTCGGTTTATCTTGCGTTTTACCGGTAATAATTTCGCGTAATTCGATAAAAAAACAACGTTCGGTTAACGGTTCAAAAACATAGAACAGTTTTTGTTTTTCTTCGTCGAGCAATTCGCTCAAATGGGTGCTTTCCATCACATAATTATCTTCGTCGGAATTGCCGCCCATATCAATCAATGTAATTTCGGTGTCTTTACTCCAATCTTCGTCGCAAGTAAAAAAAGAAGTAATCTGGTCTTTGGCAAAGCCTACCGAATCCAAAATGGCTTCGTGCAATTCAAAAAAAGTAGCTTCGGAATCGATGGTAATATCTCTTCTGAAATCATCTACTTCGTCGGAAACAATGATAAATCTGTACAACATAGTTTTTAAAATTAAGAATTAGGAATTGAAAGTTTATTTATTGATATTATTCGAAATTGCCGCGAATAATTCCCCGTTGCGAAGCGATAACAAAAGTAATAATTTCTTGTTTTTCTGCGCTGTCGGGAATATTCTCTTGAATAAATTCGATGGCTGCCGAACAATTCAATCCCGATTGATACAAGATGCGGTAAACTTCTTGCATGACGGAGATTTGTTCGGAAGTGAATCCGCGTCTTCTCAATCCCACAATATTAATTCCCGCATAAACCAAAGGTTCGCGACCGGCCATTACGTAGGGCGGAATATCTTTGCTCACTTTCGATCCTCCTTGCAACATCACGTGTTTTCCGATGCGTGTAAACTGATGCACCAATGAACCGCCGCTCAAAATCGCATAATCGTCCACTTCCACTTCACCTGCCAATTGGGTGGCATTGCCCAAAATCACATGATTTTTAAGCACGCAATCGTGCGCTGTATGAGAATAAGCCATTAATAGACAATCACTTCCGACAACGGTTTTGCCTTTTGATGCAGTGCCGCGATTCACGGTTGCACATTCGCGAATCGTTGTATTATCGCCGATTTCGCAAATGGTTTCCTCGCCCACAAATTTCAAATCCTGCGGAATAGCCGAAATGACCGCTCCGGGAAAAATCCGGCAATTGCTGCCGATACGTGCACCTTCCAAAATCACTACGTTGGGATAAATATAGGTATTGTCGCCTATAATCACATTTTTATCGACAGTTACAAACGGACTGATTGTAACATTCTGTCCAATAATCGCTTCCGGATGAACGGATGCTAACGTTTGCTTCATATTTTTTATTTATTCTTTACTATTTGAGCCATAAATTCAGCTTCGCAAACCAAAGTATCGCCCACAAAGCAATAACCTTTCATGTTAGAAATGCCGCGACGGATTTCGTCCATCAATTCCAAACGGAAAATCAGGGTATCGCCCGGAATCACTTTTTTACGGAACTTCACATTGTCGATTTTCAGGAAATAAGTCGAATAACGTCCCGGATCTTCCACCTGATGCAAGACCAAAATACCGCCGGTTTGCGCCATCGCTTCCACCAAAAGAACGCCCGGCATAACCGGTTCTTCGGGGAAATGGCCTTGGAAAAACGGTTCGTTTACCGATACGTTTTTAACGCCTACAACGTGTCTTTGACCGATTTCGATCACTTTTTCGACCAACAAAAACGGATAACGATGCGGCAACAGGGTTTTAATCTTGTTCACATCCATCAAGGGCGGAATATTCGGATTATATTCGGGCGCTTGCACGTCGTTTACCTTGATTTCGCGGCGAATCAAACGCGCCAACTTGTTGTTGATTTTATGTCCGGGGCAAGTAGCGATGATTCGTCCGCGTAACGGCTTGCCGATCAAAGCTATATCTCCCAAAATATCCAAGAGTTTATGTCGTGCCGGTTCGTTCGGGAAAACCAAGGGTTTATTCATGATATAACCCAATTGGGTAGCGTCTTTGTAGTTGACTTTCATTTTATCAGCCAACGAATCGAAGCGTTCCTGACTGATTTGGCGTTCGTAAATCACAATTGCGTTATCCAAATCGCCGCCTTTAATCAAATTATTTTCTAACAAAGGTTCTATTTCGCGAACAAAGACGAAAGTGCGGCTGGCGGCGATTTCCGTTTTGAAATCGCTCAAATTATTCAAAGTTGCATATTGACTGTCGAGGATTTGCGAATCGAAAGAGATTAATGTATTGATAACCAATTGTTCATCAGGCAAAACGACAATCGAAGCACCGGTTTCATCGTCCTTCACTTCAATTTTATGTTTCACGATAAAATAATCGCGTTCGGCTTTTTGTGCCTGCAAACCGACTTTTTCGATGGCTTCGACGTATTGAATGGCGCTTCCGTCTAAAATCGGAAATTCGGGTGCATCTACTTCAATCAGGCAGTTATCCACTTGCATGGCGTAAAGAGCCGCCACAGCGTGTTCAATGGTACCGACTTGCACCTCGTTTTTCAATAAAACGGTTCCGCGTTGCGTATTGCCGACATTTTCTGCCCAAGCGTCCAGAACCGGTTGTTCGGGCAAATCCACCCGTTTGATTTTATAACCGTGATTTTCGGGCGCCGGATGAAAGGTAATTTCAATTTGTAAACCCGTGTGCAGGCCTTTTCCCTGCATCGAAAAACTACTTTTTAAAGTATGTTGAGAGGTTGTCATTTATAATTGTTTTAACTTTTTTACGTCTCTTTCCAATTGATTGATGGTTTGATACAATTCGGGCAACTTGGCATAAATAATACTTGCTCGCATAAATTTATTCAAATCCATGACAGGCGAACCCATCACGGTTTTGCCGTCGGACTGATTGCTGATGCAGCCGGCTTGCGCTCCGAAACTGACACGGTCGCCGATTTTGAGGTGTCCGCCGATGCCGACTTGTCCACCTACGACACAGTTTTTACCAATTTTGGTCGAACCGGCAACGCCCACTTGCGAGGCCATCACTGTGTTTTCGCCGATTTCAACATTGTGCGCCACTTGAATCAAATTATCCAATTTTACACCTTTTCGGATAATGGTCGAATCCATGACGGCGCGGTCAATCGTTGTATTGGCTCCGATTTCGACATCATCTTCGATGACCACATTGCCCAATTGCGGAATTTTGTTATAAACATCGCCTTCTTTGGCGAATCCGAAACCGTCGGCGCCAATCACTGCGCCTGCGTGCAAAATGCAATTTTTTCCAATCTTGCAACCGGAATAAATTTTTACTCCGGCGTAAATCGTTGTATTTTCGCCGATCACGACATTATCGCCGATATACGCTTGCGGATAAATGGCCGCGTTTTCGCCGATTTGAGCATTTTCACCGATATAAGCGAATGCACCGACATAAATATTGTCTTGGGGCAATTGCGCCGATGAACTGATGTAAGAAGGTTGTTCGATGCCTTGTTTCTTCAATAAGGCTTGTTCGGCCAACTGCATCAATTGCGCCAAAGCGGCGTAGGCGTTCGGAACGCGAATCAAGGTCAGCGTTGCAGGCAAAGCCTGCTCGGCCGTAAAATCATCGTTAACCAACGCGATACTCGCATGAGTATCATAGATATAAGAAGCATATTTCAAATTTCCCAAAAACGTAATCGTTTGCGGTTTACCCTCTTCTATTTTGGAAAAATTGTTCACTTTCACATTTGGGTCGCCTTCGATGCGACCCTGTACAATGTGGGCAATTTGTTGAGCGCTAAACTCCATGCGTTATTTCATTATATTTTGTACAAAAAATTTCAGAACAAGGCGCAAAGTACGGAAATAATTTTCAATCTCGCAAAAAACGTAAGGAATAAGTTGTAGAATTGCTTTTGAAACTTCATTGTAGAGCCGCTATGCTATCCTCAATGGATTTGATTTTGCTTTCAGCGCCGGCTTGTTTTTTCCGTTCCATATCAATGACGTTGGCCGGCGCTTTGGAAACAAATTTTTCGTTGCTCAACTTGTTCACAACCGATTGCAGGAAGCCTTTTTGGTATTTCAATTCGACTTCGAGTTTTTTCAATTCTTCTTCTACGTTGATTAGCGAGCCGATTGGAACGGCATATTCGGTGGTGCCGACTAAAAACGAAACGGCGCCGGTCGATTTTTCGTTTACATATTCGATTTTTTCGATGTTGGCCAATTTTTGGATAACCGCATCAAATAATTCGTCGTGCTCGCCGGCAATCTGCAAAATCAATTTTTCTTTCGGCGAAATGTTTTTTGAGGCGCGGATATTGCGAATATTGGTGATAATTTCTTTGACGGTTTCAAATCGCACCGTTATTTCTGCGGATTGAACCGTCATTCCTGCTTTCGCAGGAATCTCCTCGCCATGACACACCATAATACTGTCATTTTCGGAACGTTCTTTCAATTCATGATAAAGTTCTTCGGTAATGAACGGCATAAACGGATGCAGCAATTTCAACAATTCCTCAAAGAAACGGATAGTCGCATGATAGGTTTTTTCATCCATCGGTTGACCAAACTCCGGTTTAATGATTTCCAAATACCATGCCGAAAATTCATCCCAAAACAGTTTGTAAACCGACATTAGCGCTTCCGAAAGACGGTATTTTGAAAACAAATCATCGACTTCGGATTTTGTTTTTTCCAATAAATGATCAAACCATTCAATGGCTATGTCATTGCGGGCTTGACCCGCAAATGGAATAACCTCCCACCCTTTGACCAAACGCAAAGAGTTCCAAATTTTATTATTAAAATTTCGTCCTTGTTCACAAAGCGCCTCATCAAAATGAATATCGTTGCCGGCAGGGGCGGAAAGCAACATTCCCATGCGCACTCCGTCTGCACCGTATTTGGCAATCAATTCGAGCGGATCGGGCGAATTGCCGAGTTGTTTCGACATTTTCCTTCCCAATTTATCGCGTACAATCCCTGTAAAATAGACGTTTTGAAAACATTCTTTTTGGCGGTATTCGTAACCCGACATAATCATGCGCGCTACCCAAAAGAAAATAATATCCGGGCCGGTAACCAAATCGTTGGTTGGATAATAATATTCTATCTCTTTGTTATTCGGATGATTAATTCCGTCAAACACCGAAATAGGCCACAACCACGACGAAAACCATGTATCCAAACAATCTTCATCTTGGCGCAAGTCGTCGATTTGCAGGGGCGAAATATTTTTCGCTCCCGCTTGCGCCTGCAACATTTCATTCGCCATTCTCAAAGCTTTTTCCTTTGTTTCGGCGACAACGCATTTTATCATCATTCCTGCGAAAGCAGGAATCGCCTCTTTTTCGGTAGATTGCAGGTCAAGCCCGCAATGACGGGGTATTTCAAAATAATACGCCGGAATCTGATGTCCCCACCAAAGTTGCCGCGAAATACACCAATCCTTAATATTCGTCATCCAATGACGATAGGTGTTTTTGAATTTTTCGGGATAAAACTTAATCGTATCATTTTCAACATTTTCCAATGCCGGTTTTGCCAAATCTTCCATTTTCAAAAACCATTGCATCGAAAGTTTCGGCTCAATTGGCACATCGGTGCGTTCCGAAAAACCGACTTTATTGGTGTATGGTTCGATTTTTTCCATCAAACCGGCTTCTTCGAGGTCTTTTTCGATTTTTTTGCGGCATTCAAACCTGTCCATTCCGGCGTATTGTACGCCGTTTTCGTTCAATGTTCCGTTATCGTTGAAAATATCAATCGACGGCAGACTGTATTTTTCGCCGAGCATATAGTCGTTTACATCGTGAGCGGGAGTAACTTTAAGGCAGCCGGTACCAAATTCCATATCCACGTATTCGTCTTCAATGACGGGAATTTCGCGGTTGATGAGGGGTACGATTACCTTTTTGCCTTTCAACCAAGCCGTTTTGGGGTCATTGGGATTGATACACATAGCCGTATCGCCCATGATGGTTTCGGGGCGGGTGGTTGCAACTACTGCAAAACTGTTTTCGCCGGTCACTTGATACCGCAAATAATATAATTTACCGTTTTGTTCTTTGTAATTTACTTCTTCGTCAGACAAGGCCGTTAAGGCTCTCGGATCCCAATTAACCATCCGGACGCCTCTGTAAATCATTCCTTTATTATACAAATCACAAAAAACTTTAATGACCGATTGAGAACGGGTTTCATCCATTGTAAACGCCGTCCGGTCCCAATCGCAGGAGCAACCGAGTTTTTTCAATTGTTCGAGAATGATACCCCCGTGTTTGTGTGTCCATTCCCAAGCATGCTTCAAAAATTCATCGCGCGATAAATCGTTTTTCTTAATTCCTTCGGAAGCTAATTTTGCAACCACTTTCGCCTCCGTAGCAATTGAAGCATGGTCGGTTCCCGGCACCCAGCAGGCGTTTTTGCCTTGCATCCGCGCACGACGAACCAGCACGTCTTGAATGGTATTGTTCAGCATGTGTCCCATGTGCAACACACCCGTAACATTAGGCGGCGGAATGACAATCGTAAAAGGTTCTTTTTCGTCCGGCTCGGAATGAAAAAGCCGGTTGTCGAGCCAGTATTGATACCATTTCGCTTCAATCTCTGTGGGGTCGTACTTTGTTGCAATATCCATTTTCTGACAATATTAAATAAATGAGGCGCAAAATTACGAAAAATATTCCGGTTAGAAAACTTATGCAAGTATCTACCCAGGGCAAACGCACGAAATTTCATTATTTTTCAGGGAAAAAGAGTAATTTTGGCGGAATAGAAGCCTACCGGATAGAGAAAGAATGTCTTCACA
>BNWW01000012.1 GCA_025999115.1 Bacteroidia bacterium | reverse complement strand
GTTCTTTAATACTTTCTACCAAAACAGGAATCAAACCAATATAATTGACCGATAGTAAGCCATCTTCGTCCGAATATACCAAATTCGGAAATATTTTTTGTAATTCTTGCGCTACAAATCCCATTTGCAACTTGCGGTTTGCTTTTTGCTCGGCAATAACTTTGTCTATATCGGCGGCAGATAGTAATTCCTTCCGTTCTTTTTCGCTCAAATCCTTGGTATCGACTGCGAGATTCTTTTTTAAATTTTCCAAATAATTGGTCGAAGGTTTTAAATAATAACTCACGCCGTTTAATTGTTGCAATAGTGATAAGGAATTATTCAAAGGCGCAATTTGTTCTTTCATTTTTTCATCGGATGTTTGCGATAACTGTCCTTGTATGTGGACATCATAATTGAAATTGAAAGATGCCGGAATATATGACGGATAAGGGCTATTAAAATATGCCACTATATTATTACCGTTCCCGCAAGTAATGTAAGTGCCTTGTTTGCCATGTAACCAAAGTTGGTCGGTATCTGTGGATCCATATTCGCCTACAAAGACATTCATGCTACTGGCACTCTGTCGCCCAAAATCGCCAAACGAGAGTTTGCCTCCTGCTTTGTAATCTCCGTTTTTACCGAAAACCAACATACTGACAACACCGTCTGTATCTTGATTAGGTCGCTCGACTCCAACTTTAACTCGACCAATCGAATCTACCTTGACTTGCGCCCCAAGCGAAAAACTAAATAACAAAAAACTGCAAAAAATTGCTAAAGTGTAACAAATGTGTTTCATAAAATATAATTTTTAAAATGATTTTATGAAGTAAACAATTCAAAACGAGAAATGTTCTATATTTTTACCCATTTAACTTATTTTGATTGAATAGGTTGCTTTTATCTACTTGTCGAGCGAAGCGCCGCAGGTGCGAAGTCGAGACATCCCA
The DNA here is from genome assembly GCA_025999115.1 of Bacteroidia bacterium. The sequence goes on along the minus strand of BNWW01000012.1, from coordinate 43,001 downwards.
TATTCAATGCACAAAACCATGCCGCGCGAAGTATACATAAATTAGACGCCTTTAAATAAATCATCCATCGCCACTTCCGATTGGATATTGTTCCAATAAGTATTATGAGCAACACCGTAGGTTGTAATCATCGTTATGTGAACGGCATTTCGAGTTTTTGTTTCTTCAATGAAGGCGTATTTTTTATTTCGTAAATTTTCATCGTATTGTTTGTCGATAGCAAATTCTTTGTTTGCAAATTTCACTTCACAAAGGTTGATAATCCGGTCGTTACGTTCAATCAGCAAATTAATTTGGGCTTTTGGTTGCACTTTTTTGCTGACCCACGAATAGGAATTGGTTAAAACGCCGGCGATGCTTAATTTTTGTTTTATTTGCTTTTCGTGCATCAGCGCAAGCATTTCAAAAGCATAGCCGCACCATGCTTTATGAACGGATGTATCAATAATTTTTGTCCAATAGTTTTCCTCGTTTATCCGTTTTCCCTTAATAAAATTCAGATAAAATAAAGAGTAAAAATCTACTAATTGATAAAGTTTATCCCTGACGTTTTTGCCGTATCCGTAATAGATTCTGATAAATGATGATTGTTCAAGTTCTTCCAACATTCGAGTGAGAGAGCCGCCGTTGGATAAACCGGAAAATTCAACAATTTCATCCCTTGTAAGCCCGCTGCGTTTTTTTGCAAGCGTATGGATGATTGTAACATAGTTTTCAGCGTGTTTAAACAATGAACTATAAATTTTATCAAATTCTAATCGCAACATTCCATTATTATTAAAAAACAGTCTATCAACACTTTGCGATACGCTTTCGCTTTTTTTCAGTAAATCCCAATAATAAGGCACTCCGCCGAGAATCATATATAATTCGACAATCTGTTTCCGGTTTAATCCCAATTGACGGTTTACGGCAAACTGCTCACATTCGTTTAAGGTAAAAGGTTTTAAATGAATTTGCGTTGTAACCCGGTTATGCAAACCGCCTCTGTTTTTTAAGAGTTTGTTAATTATCCACGATGTTGAAGAACCGCAAACGATAAGCATAATATCGGGGCGTGAAGATGCCCAAGTGTTCCAAAAATATTCTAATGCTTGAATAAAATGAGAATTAGTAGTATCTAACCAAGGTAGTTCGTCAATAAATATTGTTTTTCGTTCTTTGCTTTTAATGTTTTCAATCATATTTGACAACTGGTCAAACGCTCTAAACCAGTTGTCTGCAACAGGGAAATACATTTTACTATAAGATTGAATTGCAACATTAAAATTTTGCAATTGCATTAAATTACGAGTATTCTCAACTCCTGAAAAATAGAACGTGAATTTGTTGTTAAAAAACTCTTTTATTAAAAACGTTTTTCCTACACGCCTTCTCCCGTAAACAGCAACGAACTCTGCTTTCTTGGCGGTCAAACAGTCGTTTAATAGCAAATGTTCTTCTTTTCTGCCGATAATAATAGCCATATAATTTTCGATTTGTGGCTACAAAGGTATAAAAATAATTAGATATAGCCAAAATTACAAAAACAATTTTAGCTATAAGTCATAAAAACAACATAGATATAGCCAAATTTCATAACAAGGAAATGTGCGGTCATAGTCGCCGAAATCAAGATAGATACTGTTGTTTCAATTCTTCTTTAACCCTCTTGCAACAAACTTCCATTCATCTTGCGACAATTCCGCAAGCGATGCGGCAGGACTTAAATCAATCCGTCGCCCAATGCAAACCTTTCCTTGCAACTCGAATTAATTTTGTAACCGTGAAATTTCCTGAATTTTGCATCAACTTATTCTATTATATATTATGAAGTCAAAAACAAAAGTCAAATTTTTTGCGGTATGGATGGGATTGCTCCTTTCGATGGCTCCGATCTATGCTCAACAAGCTCTGCAAACGATTTCGGGAACGGTTTCCTCGAAAGGCGAAACGCTTATCGGCGCCAGCGTAGTCGAAAAAAGCACGTCCAACGGCACTGTTACCGATGTGGACGGACAATTCAATCTGAAAGTGAAACCCAACACGCAATTGGTCGTTTCCTACATCGGCTACAAAACAAAAACCGTGAACGTGGGCAAACAATCCGTCGTAAACATCGAATTGGAAGAAGACGCCAATGTGTTGGATGAAGTTGTAGCCATCGGTTACGGTGTGCAACAGAAAAAATTGGTTACGGGCGCTACGCTCCAAGTGAAAGGCGACGACATCACGAAATTAAACACGGTCAGCGCATTGGGCGCACTGCAAAGTCAGGCTCCGGGCGTAAACATTGTGAAATCAAGCGGTAAACCCGGCGATCATTTCAAAGTTACGATTCGCGGTTTGGGAACGATTCAAAATTCCAAACCCTTGTATATTATTGATGGTGTTCCCGCCGGCGATACAGATGACGCCATTAATAATTTGAATCCCGCCGACATCGAAGCGATCGACGTATTGAAAGATGCGGCTTCGGCGGCGATTTACGGTTCACGAGCGGCTAATGGCGTCGTTTTGGTTACGACCAAACAAGGGAAAGCCGGCAAAACGTCGATTCAATACGACGGTTATCTGGGATGGCAAAATGTTTATAAAAAAATAACGCCGTTGAATGCGCAACAATATATGGACATTTACAACGAAGCTTCCGGAGTTGATCCGGCCGATCCCATACGCTACGACAAATTTTACAGGATAATGGAAGCGCAGGATAAAGCCGGTTTCGATGCCGGCACATGGAACGGCACTAATTGGCTCGACGAAATGATTAATTCCAATGCGCCGGTTACCAATCACGCCTTGAATATTACAGGCGGCTCGGAAACTTCCGTCTTTTCCATCGGAATGGCCTATACTTCGCAAAGTCCGTTGATCGGTGTCAGCAATGACGAAATTGACCCGAAATATGATCGCTACAATGTCCGCATCAATACCGAACACAATTTAATTAAATACAAGGATTTCACGGTTTTACAATTCGGGCAAACCTTGTCGGCTGTATATAAAAACAGCAAAGCCATTACGATGGCCACGCAACATTCCAATTGGAACGATATCCGGAATGCTTTAAGCGCCAATCCCCTGTATCGTGTAAATGGAACGGACAACCGTTTTGCAAATTCCCGGTGGAACATTTTAGAAAACAATCCCATCGCAAGTATGTATTACAATTCGTTTTCGCAGGGACACAATTATGCTCTTCGCGGCAGTTTTTATTTTGTCCTGCAACCAATTAAGGGTTTGAAATACCGCACTTCGTTCGGATACAATTATTCCGGTTGGGATAGCCGCAGTTGGAAGCCGGTTTACGACGACTTGTCGTTTTCGGGTGCGCACGATTATTCCGAGATTCAACAATCGTCCGATCAGGGTTTGGATTGGAACATCGACAATACCTTATCGTATGATTTCTACCTTTGGAAAAACCATCATTTCAACGCCATGCTTGGCGCTTCGGCCGAACGCACCGGCTTGGGAATGAGCACTTCCGCCCGGTCGGTCAATTCCAAATTTGATGATTTTGAACACGCATACATCAGCAACGGCGCCACGAGCGGCACGATCGACCAGCGCGTAGGCGTGGGCGGCAGTCCGTGGAGTTGGCGCGGCGCTTTGGCTTCGTTTTTCGGCCGCATCAATTACGATTACAAAGGCACTTATATGGCTACGCTGACGATGCGGCGCGACGGTTCGTCGAATTTTGCACGCGGTTATCGCTGGGGCAACTTTCCTTCCGTATCGGCGGGATGGACTGTCAGCAACGAATCGTTTATGGCTTCTGCTGCCGAATCGTGGCTCGATTTCCTGAAAATACGCGCCAGTTGGGGACAAAACGGCAATCAGTCGATTCCGACTTTCCGTTATAATGCCAATATTTCCCGTACAGGCGGATTGAACGGCTATGCTTTCGGTCCCGATAAATCGGTTACTTCTTATATGTCAACCATCGCAAACGTACCCAATCCGGCGATTACATGGGAAACTTCCGAACAATTGGACTTCGGTTTCGATTCGTGGATGCTGAAAAACCGGTTAGGCGTGAATGTCGATTTTTATCAAAAATCAACGATTGATTGGCTGGTTCAGCCTCCTGTTTTGGGAACGAACGGCACCGGCGCTCCGTATATCAACGGTGGCAAAGTGCGCAATACCGGCGTAGAATTGTTCCTGACGTGGCAAAATCAAGATGCAGCCAACGATTTCAAATACAGCATTACCGCTAATATGGCTTATAATAAAAACCAAGTGATTGATATTCCCAACGAAGAAAAACGTTTTACCGGAGGCGCCAATGCTTTGGGCGAACAAACCGATGCTATTTTCATGGCGGCCGTAGGCTATCCGATCGGTTATTTCTACGGATACAAAGCCGACGGAATTATTCAAACTTATGAAGAAGCGGTCGAATACGACCGGACACACAAAATCTACGACAACAATCAATTGTTGGTGTCCCAACCCGGAGATATAAAATACGTGGATGTATATGAAGATGGGGTCATCGACTCGAAAGATAAAACGATTATCGGCGATCCCAATCCCGATGTTTCATTCGGAACGTCCGTTACATTGTCGTGGAAAGGCTTCGATTTTTCCGTAACAGGCAGCGGCGTGGCAGGGAATCAGATCGCCAAATCTTACCGTTCGTATGCGACGCAATCGACTAGCAATTACACGACGGAAATATTAGACCGGTGGACGGAAGAAAATCATTCCAACCGTTTCCCGCGTTTAGGCTCCGGTTCCGAAAAACGTAATTGGCTGAAAATCAGCGATCAAATATTTATCGAAGACGGCGATTATTTCCGCATCAACAATGTTACTTTGGGATACGATTTCAAACAACTGTTCCGTAAATCGCTGCTATTTTCTCAAATTCGCCTCTATGCCCAAGTGCAAAATTTGCTGACATTTACAAAATACACCGGTATGGATCCCGAAGTGGGTGCGGCTTATAACGGCGATGGCGGTGATACAGCTTGGGGCAAAGGCATCGACATCGGGTTTTATCCGAGCGCCCGCACATATTTGGTCGGTTTGTCCGTTAAGTTTTAATGAATAAAAATAGCATAGATATGAAAAAGATTATAATAATAGTGTTAGGTATTTCTTCCCTGTTGTGGTGCGCCTGCGAAGATTTTTTAGATACCAAAAATCTGACGGCGAGGGATACGTCCAATTTTCCGGCAACGCCCGCCGATGCTGAAGAATTGCTGACCGGCGCTTATGTGTCATTGACCGACACATGGCCATTGAATTTGTCGTATTTTGTCGGCGAAATCATGTCGGACAATGTTTTGGGTGGCGGCGGCGTTAACGATCCTTCGCAACGACCGATGAATACGTTTCGATCGACCGGCCCGAATCAATACCGGAGCGCATGGACAACCAATTACAAGGGCGTTTTCCGGGCTAATTCGGTCATTGAAAATATTGACCAAATCAAATGGAAAACCGATGAACAAGGGGTGGCTGAAAAAAACCGGATTATCGGCGAAAGCCATTTTTTGCGTGCATATTTCTATTTTGAATTGGCTCGTATGTTTGAAAAAGTGCCTTTGTGCTTGAAATTAGAACCGGAAAATCTTCCGCAAGCCGAACCCGCCGCCTTGTATGCTCAAATCGCCTCCGATTTGAAAACGGCGATCGAACATTTGGCAAGCGCTCCGCAAACATTCCCTTCTTCCGGGCGGGTAACCAAATGGGCGGCCGAAGGTTATATGGCCAAAGTGTATCTCTTTTACACCGGTTATTATAATAAGGAAACGCTTCCGCTGACGAACGGCGAACAAATTACCAAACAACGGGTCATCGAATGGCTCGAAGATTGTATTCAGAACAGCGGACACCGGTTGGTTTCCGATTTCAGAAGCCTTTGGCCGTATTCCTATCGAAATTCCAATTTCCCGAAAAATACAATATACAATTATTTAAAAATCAACAATATACCGGCTTGGGTAGGCGATGGGAATGAAGAATCCATATTCTCGGTTAAATATTCAGCGCTCAATCCCGGTTATTGGACAGGTTCGGGGTCAAAATCGAATATGGTGTGCCTGTATTACGGTTTGCGTATTGATACGGAAGCTGGCGCTGTGAAATATTATCAATCGACTTTCCCGTTCGGACAGGGATGGGGTTTCGGAACGGTTAATTCTAAACTTTATAGCGATTGGCCGGATAACGACCTCCGCAAAAAAGGGTCGATTCTGAATGTGTTCGATCCCGATGAAGATATTTGGATGGATCCGGACGATCCTCCCGCTTTCCGTTTCGGCGCCGATCGCCAAATGGAAGAAACCGGTTTTTGGAATAAAAAACATCAGCCGGTTAACGCCGGAGAACGAATGCGTTCGTTTGATAACTTCAATCGTCAGTTGTATCCCAATTTTGGAGCGAGCAATGATAATAGTGGTATGCAGGAAGTCAATATTCAGGATTTGGTTATCATGCGTTTTGCTGATGTGCTTTTGATGGCAGCCGAATTAGGCGTTGCCGATGCAAAAACGTATTTGAACCAAGTGCATCAACGCGCCATTCCGGGCGAAGAAATCGAAGCAACATTGGAAAACATCAAAAACGAACGGCGTTGGGAATTTGCATTTGAAGGCATCCGCTATTACGACTTGTTGCGCTGGCACGACGAAGAACAAATCACGCTGAATCAAACCGGTATTGACGTGTGGAATGAAGGCGTTGCAAACGGCAAAGTGAGCGTAGTGTATCGTCCCGAAACGCGCGGATTTTTACCCATTCCGCAAGCAGAAATCGAATTGTCGGGTAATGTTCTGAAATCTAATCCCGGTTGGTAATGAACAAAGTATCAAAGAAAAGAGTGTCATGGCGGGCTTGACCCCGCCATCTCCTCTATCATCGTTAATAAAATCATTAAAAAATAAAAATCAAATGAAAAACATTTATCTCCTAACAGCCATTTTACTGGCTTTTACATTTCAATTATCGGCGCAACGTGTGTCGCCCTACACCAAATTGGTATGGTCTGACGAATTTGACGGAACCGGCTTGCCCGACCCCGCAAAATGGGGCTACGAAGTGGGCTACGTCCGCAACGGCGAATTGCAATATTTTACAAAATCGCGAGTCGAAAACGCCTATCAGGAAGGCGGTTATCTGCACATTAAAGCCATGAAAGACGATCCGGTTTACGACAACGACGGCAATCTCTTGAATACAAAAACCGACCGCATTACTTCGGCCAGCATCATTACCAAAGGAAAAGCCGCTTGGACGTATGGCCGTATTGAAGCGCGTGTAAAAGTTCCTGGTCCCAACAGAGGCAGTTGGCCGGCTGTTTGGATGATGCCACAGGACAACCGTTGGGGAAATTGGCCGAACAGCGGCGAAATCGACATCATGGAACACGTGGGTTACGCACCCGAACAAAGCCATTTTACAGCGCATACTGCGACATATCATGACAAGGGAACGGGAGGATTGCGTTCCAAAGCGCTCGACACTCCACGCGTATATGACGATTTTCATGTTTTTGCTATCGAATGGGATACCGAGGGAATTTATTGGTATTTCGACGATCATTTGCCCTATCATCAACGTGCAGCGCATGAATTTTATAACGAAAGCAACGGTAGTTCGGATGATTGGAAAGTCTGGCCTTTCCAACGTGATTTCTATTTAATACTCGGTTTGTCTTACGGTGGCGGCTGGGGCGGTCGCAACGGCGTGGATTACCAATTACCGATGGAATATTTGGTTGATTATGTGCGGGTGTATAAAGAGAGTGTTGCAATTACAACCGTGCGGGAAGAAGAAATCAATATTTACCCGAATCCGGTGGTAAATACCTTGCACTTCGACGGTGTCGATTGTTTGCCGGAAGTTATGGTAAAAAATATCAACGGGCAAACGGTGGCGCAATTCCAAAATGTGGAAAAATCCGTCGATTTAAGTCATTTAAATAAAGGATATTATATTTTGCAAATGAAAGATAAGGCTGGAAATTCCTATAGGCAGAAGATTTTGAAAAAATAGTTGATTGTGAAACGTTTAATTTTTTGTATCTATCTAATCGTCATTGCAGGAGGTGTTTTCGCCTACAATGACGGTTTTGTCGCTTATCAATCCGGTCATTTAAATGATAGCGATAAGCAAGCCGTTCGCGAATACATCCGCAAACAAACGGAAATTTACGATCCGGCGGAAAAAATGATTACACAAGCATTTTCGGGTTATCATTATCATCGCGATGCTACGGAAGGCGTTTTTCACGAAACGCGGATGTCATTGCATTACGCACTTGCTTTATTGGATGCGGAAGAAAAAGAACAGGAAACCGAAGCGTTCGCCATTATCCGGAAAATTATTTCTTTGCAAAATATCGATCCGCAATCGCCATCCTGCGGTGTGTGGCCGTATTTTATGGAAGAACCGCTGCAGACAAAAAAATCATCGACCGATTACAATTGGGCGGATTTTTTGGGCGTTACGCTGCTGGATATTTACATGGATCATCATGAACGCTTGCCTGCGGATTTACGCGAAGAAATCAAAAATGCCTTGATTTTGGCCGCCCGAGCCATTCAAAAACGCGATGTGCATCCGGGTTACACCAATATCGCGATTATGGGCAGTTACGTTACTTATTTGGTTGCTTATTTATTTGATTTGCCTGGTTTAAAGGAATATGCCGTCCGCCGATGGCAAAATTTTTACGGATACACGCAATTTCAGGGTGGATTTTCGGAATACAACAGTCCCACTTACACGATTATCGCGCTCGATGAATTGTTGCGGATGAAAAGGCATATCGTAGCGCCGGAAATGCAGCCATCCATTGATTCGTTGTATCATTTTGCTTGGAATATGGTGGCGCGTCATTTTCATGCGCCGGCGAAACAATGGGCGGGGCCGCAGAGCCGTTGTTATCATACACAGGTGCAAACATCGTTTTACGGTTTATTGTATCAGGCTTCAGATGGGAAAATAGATTTCGGTTTTCGTCCCGAAGGATATAATGTGCGTTTAAAACACTGTTTGCCGGAAGAATGCTTGTCTTATTTTTTGTCGCCCGTTTATCCGCGAATCGAACAGGAATTTTTTAATCAACACGAACCGAAAGTTTTTGGAACTTGTTGGTTGACGGAGAAATACACCTTGGGTTCGGTCAATCGTTCCAATCTATGGATTCAGCGGCGACCGTTGTTGTCTTATTGGAACAAGGCTTATTTGCGTTTGCGTTTTTTGCACGATGGTTACGATTTTTGCGCCGCCTCGTTTTACAGTTCTCAAAAAGAAAATAAAATTTTGGCCGCTTTGACGTTTACCACTAATGGCGGCGACAAACACGTGCGCAACGATGATATTCAAAACGGAAAATTTCCGGCGCACGACTTGCGCTTGCGTTTTGAATTTGGTAATACGCCGGTCGAAGATTTAATTGTTCCGGATGAAAATATGCAATCATTTGGTTTTCAGACAGATGAAATTTCGTTTTGCTTCCGTTTATTTTATTATCAATTCGGAAAATTCAAAGGACATTGGGAAAAAGGGACGGACAGAACGCACTCGTGGATTGATTTTGTTTTGTATTCGGGCGAAACCGTCGAAATCAATTTATCGGAAATGGATGCGGCCGGTTTGGGATTTGTTTTTGCGATGGACGAAAATGCTTCAACCGACACGGTTTCATTTTCCGGTAAAAACGGAATATTATCGGCCGAATGGCAAGATTTGCAATTGGCAACTCCTCTAAAACCACGAGAAAAAGAAGAAAATTTGTAATGAAAAACCGTCATTGCAGGCTTGACCCGCAATCCCAAGAATATCGTTAATAATTAATACGCTTACAGGAGATTGACTTGGGTCGATTCTCGCAAGCTCGAATTGCGGGTCAAGCCCGCAATGACAACGATAAAACAATATGAAAAATCAATTATTACTACTATCATTCGTAACGGCTTTGTTCGCGTGTACAGCCACAAAAAACACACTATCCAAGTTTCCACGAGATTACAAACCGGAAAATGTTGGCAATCAAATCTGTAAAAACTTCCTGAATCGCGGCCATCAACTCCACCGCAACCAATGGATTCACTACGCCGAAGTCTGTACATGGTACGGCGCCTTAAAATTTGCCGAAATCAGAAACGATACCTTGTTAATCAAGCAATTACAACAACGTTTTGAACCGTTGTTTACAACTGAAGCACAACATCGCCCGCCCTATACGCACGTCGATTGGAATATGTTCGGTTCATTACCTTTGGAATTGTATCAAATGACGGGCAAACCGGCTTATTTCGATTTGGGAATCAAATACGCCGATACGCAATGGCAAACACCCGACACGGCTTCGACGGAAGCAAAAAATTGGGCTAATCAAGGTTTTTCGTGGCAAACGCGCCTTTGGATCGACGATATGTTTATGATTACCATCCTGCAATCGCAAGCCTACAAAGCCACCGGAAAACGCGAATACATCGACCGCGCCGCCCGCGAAATGGCGTTTTATTTGCAACAATTGCAACGTCCTAACGGTTTGTTTTTCCATTCACCCGAAGCGCCGTTTTATTGGGCGCGCGGCAACGGTTGGATGGCCGCCGGAATGACCGAATTATTGCGTTATCTTCCCGAAAACAATCTTGACCGTAAATTCATTTTAAAATCTTATCGTTTGATGATGAGTAATTTACTGAAATATCAATCCGAAAACGGCTTATGGAATCAATTAATCGACCAACCGGATTTTTGGACGGAAACATCCGGATCGGCCATGTTTACATACGCGCTGATAACCGGCGTCAAAAAAGCTTGGTTGGAGCGGAAAATTTATGAACCGGCAATCAAAAAAGCATGGCCGGCCTTAGTTTCGCATCTCAACGAAAACGGCGAATTAACCGAAGTTTGTGTCGGCACCAACGCTTCCAATGACCGGCAATATTATTACGACCGGCCGCGTGCGGCTGGTGATTTTCATGGGCAGGCGCCGGTGCTTTGGTGTTGTTATGCGTTGATGAAGTGAATTTAACCGCAGAGAACACAGAGCGCACAGAGAAAGTTATTAAACTCTGTGCGCTCTGTGTTCTCTGTGGTTATTAAAATTTAAAAAATCACTTTCTTCCCAACCGTTTTCTTCCCGTCGTTCACCGTAATAATTTTTACACCGGGCGTAAAATCTTTTTTATTGAGCGTTAAAACGCTTTTTACAACTTCGCCGGCGATGATTGTTCCATCTAAATTAACGATTCTGACGTTTAATTTGCCGTTGATTTTGCTTATTAACATTACTTCTTCGTTTGTTTGGTAGAGCATGAAAGGTTCGTTTTCGGCCTGCATATTGGGAATGCTGCTGCCACAATTAGGATCAGGAATAGCATTCCATTCATAAGCGCCGATGTCGGGTACGCCGTTCCGTAAAGAACAATTACCGCGAATATCGCTTGCCGGCACAATTTCTTCGCCGAAAAAATAAACTTGTCCGCGTGGTAAACCTCTGTCAATCAATGGACTGTTGGCGTCGTAAATGGCTTGATAGGGAACAAAAAACGGTTCGGTGGCCGTCGCGACCGTCAAGTAGTCATCTAATCCCAAGTTAGAAAAATCCGATAAAGTCTGAGAAATGACATTGCCGTTCGTACCTGTTACAAAATCTTTTTCGCGTCCGGGAGCCGGCATTCTTGTGCCGATCAGGAAATTGTTATAAGCCTTGGTGGTTTGACGTCCGTCGGTATTCATATCGGTTTTCAAAATAGCGGCAACAGTAGAGCTATTGTCGTAATTTACAGCTACATTATTGATAAAATACAGTTTGTTTTTGTTTTCCAAACTTACGGCCGGCGCTTGTCCGTAAAAGGTATTGTTTACCAAAACACCGTCGATGGGAACCGCATTCCCATAATTATTCATATCGTAGTCGAAATGTACGGCTGCTCCAACCCATGAACTTGTCGGCGAAAGCGATTTGTTTTCAAAAAATACGCAATTGAAAATTTTTACTTCGCACAAATCGCCAACCGTCGATGTGGATGTGCGATCGTAAAAACCGATTGCCGAACCATCTCCTTTTGCCACGGTATTGCCTTCAAACGTGCAATTTTCGACCAATAAATACGAATCTACATCTCTTCTTCCCGATTGCTTGATGGCGCCGCCTTCGGCATCCACGGTTGTAATTGTAGCTTTATTGTCTTTGAAATACGAATTGCGAACGGTTACGTTTACCGACCGGCAAGCCAGCGCCGCTCCTCCTGTTTGACAGGAATTATTGATGAATTGGCAGCCATCTACCGTAATCTCCTTACCGACATAGATAATAGCTGCGCCCACATTCCATCCGTCGCAGAATTTATCGCGAAATGTGGTGTTTTTTAATGTTAAAACACTTTCAGGGCCGGCCACGCGGAACATTCGTTTTTCCGAATATTTTCCTTTAATAATAGAATGATTTCCTTCGATTACAAGATTGATGTTTTTGGAACCGAAATCCACATTATCCACCTCTTCAAACAAGGAGTTTTCTTTCAAATAAACAGTAGTAAGTTCATTTTCGGGAACCATACCCGGCAAAGACGAAATGGATTTGATAGCGTTTTCCCACGACAAGCCGTTTTTCAAATCGCTGCCGTTCACGGGATCTACATAAATGGTTTTATCGGCGAAGATCGTAAACGAACAAGCCAACATACTCAGAAGTAAAAATTTCTTTTTCATGACGTATAAATTTAATTGAAAATTGAAAGTAAAAATTGAAAATTTTAATGCTTCAAAAGTACACCGGATTATTCAGGCAGGGTTGCTATTTTGTGGAAGAGACTTGCACAAATAAAAAAGGGTTTGCCGAAATGTCGCAAACCCTTTGTCTTTTCGCCGCACAAGTTTAGTAAGTGAAACTTGTTTGCTGTGTATCGCGACTATTGCCGCCTACGAAAACGTCAAATTCGCCCGGTTCGGCTACCCATTTCAGGGCGGAATTGTAGAATTTCAGATCTTCTTCCGAAATGGCGAATGTAACGGTTTTTGCTTCTCCCGCTTGCAATTCGATTTGTTGGAATCCTTTTAATTCCTTGACGGGAGGCGTAATAGAGCGTATCTTATCGCGCAAATACAATTGGACGGTTTCCGTGCCGGCGCGATTTCCTGTATTTTTCACGATGCAGGAAACTTCGACCAAGCCGTTGTCATTGCAGGCTTGACCCGCAATTCGAGCTTGCGAGAATCGACCCAAGTCAATCCCCTGAATAACCTTCAAATCGCTGTATTCAAATGTAGTATAAGACAATCCATACCCGAAAGGATAAAGCGGCTCATTGGAAATATCCAAATATTTACTTGTATATTTTTGATTTTCGTCAATCGGACGACCGGTATTTTTATGATTGTAATAAATCGGAATTTGTCCCACGCTACGCGGATAAGTCATGGTGATTTTTCCCGAAGGAACAGCGTCGCCAAACAGCATATCGGTAATGGCGGGGCCGGCCATCGTTCCGGCGAACCATGTTTCCAAAATCGCATCTATATGGTCGTTTTCCCATTGTAAAGTCAGCGGACGACCGTTCATCAGCACCAGCGCCACCGGTTTTCCGGTTTGTTTCAAGGCTTTTAAAAGCTCTTTTTGATTTTCGGGTAAACCGATGTCGGCACGGGAAGCCGCTTCGCCCGTCATTCCGGCGCTTTCTCCCAGAACAGCAACTACAACATCCGCACGATAGGCTACATTTACCGCTTCTTGAATCAAATATTGCGGCGATTTTTCCGATAAAACGATTTGTGCATTGTCGCGATTGAGTTTTTTAATTAAAGTTGTATCTTCCAATAAATTACAACCTTGCGCGTATAAAAAGCGATTGGCGCCGAACTTGTTTTCCAAGGCTTCTCCTATCGAAACGGCTTGATTCCAATCGCCGGCGGCGCTCCAACTGCCGATTAAATCGCGTTTCCGTTGCACTTGCGGGCCGATAAAAGCGATTTTCTTCGTTGAATCGAGCGGCAATATTTGGTTGTTGTTTTTCAACAGAACCATACTTTTGATGGCGATTTCTTTGGCAATTTGTAGATTTTCAGGAGTAAAACTGCGTTTATCCTTTTCTTGCGCATTGCAATATTGATAAGGATCGTCGAACAATCCCAAACGATATTTGGCTTCTAAAATCCGGCGGCAAGCTTGATTGATTATTTTTTCCGAAATTTTCCCCGATTTCACCAACTCAACGCCGTATTGATAAATCAATTCGCTGACCATTTCCATATCAATTCCGGCTTTCAACGACAATTCGGCTACTCCGGCATTATCGCCGGCACCATGTTCCTTCATTTCCCGGATAGCGGCGTAATCGGTTACGACAAAGCCCGGATACCCCCATTCGTCGCGCAATAAATCGGTAAATAACCAACGATTTCCGGTAGCGGGAACGCCGTCGATTTCGTTAAATGAAGTCATAAACGTGGCGGCTCCGGCATCGGCTCCGGCTTTGTAGGGTGGCAGGTATTCGTTATACATCCGTATTTTGCTCATATCCACTGTGTTATAATCTCGTCCGGCTTCAGCGGCGCCATATAGGGCGAAGTGTTTCACACAAGCCAACACCGTGTTGTTGCGCGACAAGTCATCTTGTTGGTAGCCTCGAATCATGGCTTTGGCGATGAGTGAACCGAGATAAGGGTCTTCTCCGGCCGATTCGCTTACCCGTCCCCAACGCGGGTCGCGTACAATATCGACCATCGGGCTGAAAGTCCAGTGCAGACCGTCGGCTGAGGCTTCGTCGGCGGCGATGCGGGCGGTTTGTTCGATTAAACCGGGATTCCACGACGCGGCCAATCCCAGATTAACCGGGAAAATGGTGCGATGGCCGTGGATAACATCGTATCCGAATAAGATAGGAATACCCAAACGGCTGTCTTTGACGGCGATTTCCTGCAATTTGCGTGTCGCTTCGGGCGTATAAATTCCCAAGACGGAACCGACGGAACCGGCTTTGATTTTATCTTCCACGCCTTCGTTCAAGATGGGGCCGGTAATGTCGAAGCCCATCGCCAATTGATTCATTTGGCCGATTTTTTCTTCCAAAGTCATTTTACGCATTAAATTGTTGATATAACGATTCATTTCTTGATCGTTCGATTCGGAAGATGGTTGTTTGCAGGCAGTTAGTGCAAATAGAATAAAAAATAAGCAGAGGATTTTTTTCATGACGAATATATTAGAATAATTTATCGGATGTAAAAGTAATCTTTTTCCTCAATCCGTCCACCCGAATCACAAAATCCCCCGCTTCCGCAATCCGTTGAGCGCCCGATTTTACGAACGATAAATCCTTGGCGGTGAGTGTAAAATCAACGGTTCTCGTTTCGCCCGGCTGCAATTCGATTTTCTCGAAACGGCGCAAACGCTGTATATCGGGCGTAACGCTTGCATACAAATCGGAAGTGAATAATTGCACGGTTTCTTTGCCGCTCCGCTGTCCTTTATTGGTTATATCTACTTGAATATGAATGGTTTCGTCGGGAGAATATTCTGTTTTGCCAATGGTAAGATTGGAATATTCGAAATCGGTATAACTCAATCCGAAACCAAATTCGTATTGCGGATTGTAATCGGCTTCGTAATTGTATGCGCCTTCGGCTTTGGTTTGTTCTTCCGAAGGTTTATGATAATAAGGAATCAGGGCGTTCGGGAAACGCGGGTACGTGTAAGGCAATTTGCCCGACGGATTCACTTTTCCCCACAAAATATCGGCCAAAGCGTCGCCGCCGGAATTGCCGGGTAAATACGTTTGTACCACCGCTTTCATTTTGGCCTCAAATTTGCTGATGATGCGCGGACGACCTTCGTTCAGCACCAAAACAACCGGTTTTCCGGTTGCGGCGAGTTTCTGCGCCAATTCGGTTTGCAAATCCGAAAGATACAAATCATGCAAATCGCCCGGTTTCTCGCAATAGGAATTTTCGCCCAAACAAAGCACAATGACATCCGCTTGTGCAGCGGCAGCGAGAACTTCCTCCATCCGGTCGGCATATTCTTCGTAATATTTGCCTTTAGGTTTGTAACTCACTCCCGGAATGTAAGTCAGGTTTTTTGTATGTGTTTGGCAGGCTTCCAAAATCGTATGGCCGTGCATGGAAAAATCTTCGACGCGGTCGCCTTGCCACGAATATGTCCATCCGCCGTTGAGGCTGCGCATGGAATTGGCGTTGGGGCCGGTCAGCAGAATTTTTGCATCGGCCGGAAGCGGCAAAATCCCGTTTTCGTTTTTCAACAACGTAATGGATTCGGCGGCTAATTGATAAGCCGTTTGCGTAAATTCCGGAGAACCGAATTGCGGATAATCTTTAGCGTAGGTAACCGGCGTTTGGAATAAATCAAGCGAATATTTTAGGGTCAGAATCCGGCGCACAGCGTCGTCGATGCGTTCTTGTTTCACTTTACCTTCTTTGACCAAAGCAATCAGATTTTCACAGAAATTTTTGTAGTCGTAAGGCACCATCGATAGATCAATTCCCGCATTGACGGCGATACAAATGGCTTCTTTCACGTTTTCTGCGATTTTATCACGGCGGTACAGGTTTTCAATGTCTTGCCAATCGCTCACGACCACGCCTTGGAAACCCAATTTTTCTTTCAATAACCGGGTTAAAATCGAATAATCGGAATGAACGGGAACATTGTTAATCAAACCCGAATTAATCATAATCGAACGGGTTCCGGCATTGATTCCGGCAGCAAAAGGCGGAACGTGGTATTCCTGCAACATTTCTTCGGGAATATACGCCGGCGTGCGGTCTTTTCCCGATACCGGAGCGCCGTAACCGAGGAAATGTTTGGCGCACGAAGCCAAATATTTTTCATAACCGCGCACCATTTCCGCACCCAATTCCGAGGCGATATACGGGTCTTCGCCGAAACCTTCCCATTGTCGCGAAAAACGCGGGTCGGCGCCCAAATCCAACACCGGCGAGAAATTCCACGAAATACCGCTTGCCCGGGTTTCGTAGCCGGTTATTTCGGCGGCGCGACGCGTCAAATCGCGGTTGCGTGCGGCCGCTTGTCCGATTTGTTGCGGGAAAAATGTCGCATCCACGGTGTAAGTAACGCCGTGAATCGCATCTACGCCATAGATAACCGGGATTTTTAAACGAGTGTGATGGATGGCTACATTTTGAATCGTATCCAATAAGCGACTCCATTCAGCGGTTGTGCGGGCGCAAGTGTTGGCCGCATTCAAAATCGAACCGACATGATAATCGACCAAAGCTTCGTGCAATATCGCCTGATCGAAACGGAGCGGTTCGTAACTTGAAAACGCATTTTCCCCTTGCATCACCACATCCAATGTGATTTGCGCCATTTGGCCGACTTTTTCTTCCAAAGTCATTCGTTGCAGCAGGTTTTCTACATTTTGGAACACGGTGTTACCGGCGCCAAGCGGTTGCATTCCCAAAACCAGCGTCAAACCGGCCAAACATTGTTTTTTGAATCTTTTCATAAAGAGCTATTATTTTTAAGTTACAAAAGTACGACAAAGTATCGGATTGACTGTGTAGATACGATGTGTATGGTTTTGTTTGTGTAACGTAGTTTGTATTTTAGGCGCAAATATTTTCGATTTTGTTGCTTATGTTGTTTATCTAACAAAAATTTGTATTATCTTTGCCGAATATTTTTAGAGTTCGTTATAAAATTATGACCAGATTTAATCATTTGATTTACGGATTAGCTTGTTTAACGGTTGCCGTATTTTTCTCCGCTTGCGGATCAAGTAAAAACATCGTTTATTTTCAGGGTGTTACCGATAATTCTCGTGCTTACGAAGATTTGACGAAATACGAAGTAAAAATTACTCCGAAAGACAATTTGTTTATCAATGTTTCGACCGCCACTTCTAATCCGTTGGCGGCCGCACCTTATAATATTATCGATTTTACGCGCGGCGGCATGTCCACGCAGTTGGATATCTTCGGTTATTTGGTGGATGAAGACGGCTACATCACGTTTCCCGGATTGGGACAAGTACATGTGGGCGGCTTAACCAAAGCGGAAGCCATCGAACTCATCCGGAAAGGCCTGGAAGAATACATCGAACAACCGATT
The DNA here is from genome assembly GCA_025999115.1 of Bacteroidia bacterium. Next base: position 24,955 of record BNWW01000012.1, on the reverse strand, counting down.
GTCAATCTCCGTTTCTTGAATTATAAAATCTCCGTTTTGGGCGAAGTAAACCGTCCCGGAGCCTATACGATTGAAGATGAGCGGATTTCGATTCCCGAAGCTTTGGCGCGCGCCGGCGACATGACCATCTACGGAAAGCGCAAAGATGTGCTGATTTGCCGGGTCGAAAACGGCGAAAAAATATTTTTTAAGGTCGATATGACTTCTCCCGAAGTATTCTATTCCGAAAGTTATTATTTGCATCAAAACGATATTCTCTATGTGTTGCCCAATAAATCTCGATCCATGGGCGCGGCTTACAATCCAATGATTTCTACTTACCTCTCCGTTGCGGGATTGTTGGTGTCGATTACGACTTTGGTGCTAAGTCTCAGTAATTTGAGAAAATAATTTTGTAAGATAAATTCAATTTTTAATGGAAACTGTAAACATACAACAAACAACAGAACAACAGAACGAAGAAGTATCGTTCGCAGAGATTTTCTTTCATTATATCAGCTATTGGAAATGGTTTGTCGCTTCGGTAGCGGTTTGTTTGATTATTGCTTTCGTGTATTTACGCTATACCACGGCGGAATACCTTGTTTCGTCGCACGTGTTGATTAAAGACGATCAAAAAGGGAAAGCGGCGACCTTTGATGTGAATGCATTCAACGATTTGGGATTATTTCCGCAGGTCGGCACATTTGATAACGAAATCGAAGTTTTATTGTCGAAAACCTTGATGAAAAGCGTTTCCGACAGTCTAAAATTAAATGTGGCTTATTATAGCAACGGCCGTTTGAAACAGTTTGAACTCTATAAAAACTCACCGGTTTACGTATCCATAACCAATCAAATCGATTGGGGTTCGTTTGTTCTGCAAAAGAACGATGACGGCAGTTTTTTCATGAAATCCAAAAGTCATAAATATGAAAAACAATTTGCGCTCAACGATACGGTTAATTCGCCTTGGGGTTTATTGACGTTCAAAGAAAATCCTTTCGGAAATGCCGAATATCCGGTTGAAGTAGTTATCAAACATCCCAAAAGTTTACCCGGCGTATCGGTTGCTCCCTTGAATAAACTGACTACGGTGGTGGATGTTTCGATGATAACGGCCACTCCGCAAAAAGGTTTGGATATTATCAATACTTTGGTTGCGGAATACAACCAGCGCGCCATTAATGAAAAAAATTATGTGGCCAATCATACCATCGACTTTATCAACGAACGTTTGGTCGATATTTCGGGAGAATTGAAAACCGCCGAACAAAATGTAGAATCGTATAAAAAAGTCCACGGATTGAGCGACCTCGCTGCCGAAGCGCAAATGTCGTTGTCTTCTCAAACCGAATACACCAAAAAAAGTGTGGAAGTGGCTACGCAATTGAATATTCTCCGTTCCGTAAAATCGTTTTTAACGAATCCCGAAAACAAAAACAATATCGCGCCTTCCAATGTCGGGTTGACCGATCCTACCGTTATCTCCTTGATAAACAAATATAACGAAGAGGTTTTGGCGAAAACGCGGCAAGCCGGATTAAAAGAATCCAATCCGATGATTCAAGCGATCAACGAACGAATCACCTTGTTGCGCGACGAATTGATTAAAGGTATTACGATGGCCGAAAGCGGTATGCAAACCACTTTACGTTCGGTGGAACAACAGGCCAACGCCTATTTGAGTAAAACGATGAGTTTATCGACACAGGAACGCGAATCGCGCGAATTATATCGTCAAAAAGAAATCAAAGAAAGCTTGTTTATCTATCTCTTGCAGAAAAAAGAAGAAACCGGATTATCGTTGGCCTTGGCCACTCCTAATGCGGTGGTTATCGACGAGGCCGACTATTATCCCGTTCCGGTAAAACCGAAGGGAAACATCATTCTGTTGGCGGCTTTGTTGTTGGGTTTGATTATCCCGGTTGCGGTTATTTATGTGCTGGATTTGTTTGATAACAAAGTGCGTAACAAAGAGCAATTGACACAAATCGTGAAAGCGCCTTTCTTGGGTGAAGTGCCGCAAACGAAATCGACCAAATTTCCCGTGCTGAATGTTCGTTCGGGTATCGCCGAAAAGTTCCGTATCATCGCTTCCAATTTGGGTTTTGTAGTTTCGGGCGATAAACAAAAAGTAATTATGGTAACATCCACCTATAGCGGTGACGGCAAAAGTTTCTTCTCGCAAAACTTGGCCATGAGCTTGGCTACTTCGGGCTATAAAACGCTGTTGATCGACTTGGATATGCGAAAATCGGTATTAAATAAAACCTTATCCATTAATCCGAGTAAAGGCGTGGCGATGTTTTTATCCGATCCGACCATAAAATTGGAACAAATCATTGATAAAACGGGTACGTTCCATAAAAACTTGGATATTATCCCGATTAAAGTATTTCCACCCAATCCGGCCGAGTTGTTCTCTTCGGCGCGATTGGAAGAATTATTCCGGTCGTTGAGTTCCGAATACGATTATGTAATTGTGGATACGGCGCCCATCGGTTTGGTAGCCGATGCTTTCCGCATCAATCAATTTGCCGATGCAACCATCTATGTAACACGCATCGATTATACTTACAAATCGTCGTTGTGCGAAATTCAACATTTGTATCGTGAACAAAAATTGAAGAATATGACGGTCATTTTGAATGCGGTTCCGACTTCAAATTTTGCTTATGGTAACGATCGAAAAAAGAATAATTATTATACCTACGACGATTAATTCGGAAGGCAAAACATGACGAATACGATCGAATATAATCGCAGTCATTGGTATGCCGCAAGGGTAAAATATCGAACCGAGAAAAAACTGAAATCGTTTTTGGAGAAAGAACAAAATGATATTCGGTTTTTTATTCCGTTCAAAACGGTAATATCGGAACGAGCCGGAGAAAGATTTCCGCAGGAAAAACCGGTTATACCGTGTTTGGTATTTGTGAATACGGATTATCGCACGGCGCTTTCATTACCCGAACTTTCGGGTTTGAGCGTTTCATATATAAAGAACCTTTCGACCAATCATATCCGGGTGATTCCCGATAAGCAGATGCAGGATTTTATGCGGGTGCTTGATTTGTCGGAAAAAGGTTCAATATTGTTGTCGGAAAACCTGAAACGGGGCGATAAAGTGCGGGTAATCAAAGGCGTTTTCGCTGGAGTGGAAGGAGAATTGGTGCGGATAAAAGGCCACAAACGGGTGGTCGTGAATTTAGAGGGAGTTTGCTCCTTGGCGACAACCTACATTCCGCTGGAGTATTTAGAGTTAATTGAATGAAAATGGAAAAAAACGCGAAAATTTATGTCGCCGGCCACTTGGGATTAGTAGGCTCGGCCTTGTTGAAAAACCTGAAAAGCAAAGGATATTCCAATTTTTTGCTGCGATCGATTGATGAACTGGATTTGATGAATCAGCAAGCGGTGTTTGATTTTTTTGAAAAAGAAAAACCCGAATATGTATTTCTTGCAGCCGCCAAAGTGGGCGGGATCGTTGCGAATTTTACCTATCGCGGACAATTCATTTACGAAAATCTGCAAATTCAAAACAATGTGATTCACGCGGCTTATAAAAACGGTGTGAAAAAATTGTTGTTCCTCGGTTCTACCTGCATCTATCCGCGCGAAGCTCCGCAGCCGATGCCCGAAGATAGCCTGCTCGCTTCGCCTTTGGAGTACACCAACGAACCTTACGCGCTGGCTAAAATCGCCGGCATCAAAATGTGCGAAAGTTACAATTTGCAATACGGCACCAATTATATCGCCGTGATGCCGACCAATTTATATGGTCCCAACGACAATTTTGATTTGGAAAAATCGCACGTGCTACCGGCTATTCTGCGAAAAGTGTATTTGGCCAAACAATTGATGGATAATAATTGGGACGCTATCCGCAAGGATTTCAACAAATTACCGGTCGAAGGCGTAAACGGAAACGATTCCGAAGAAGCTATTTTGGCAAAATTGAATAAATACGGCATTACAAAAAGTCAAGTCGAAATCTGGGGAACCGGAACGCCCTTGCGCGAATTTCTTTGGAGCGAAGAAATGGCCGACGCCTGCGTTTTCTGCATGGAAAATGTCGATTTCAAAGATGTAAAACCCGAAGGCAAGGAAATCCGCAATACTCATATCAATATCGGCACCGGAAAAGAAGTTACGATTCGCCGCGTAGCCGAAATTGTTGCGCAAACCGTTGGTTATCAAGGTCAATTTTTCTTCGATGCCGACAAACCCGACGGCACGATGCGCAAACTGACCGACCCGTCGAAAATTCACAGCTTGGGATGGCATCATAAAATTGAAATCGAAGACGGCGTTAAAAAATTATTTGAATGGTATTTGGGCTAAGGTCGTCATTGCGGGCTTGACCCGTAATCTCCTGAAAAACAGGGGATTCCTGCTTTCGCAGGAATGACGTGAAAGATAAAATATTAAATATAAAATATATGAGGAAAACAGCATTAATAACCGGTATCACCGGGCAAGACGGAGCTTATCTTGCCGAATACCTGATTAAAAAAGGCTACACGGTGCACGGGATGAAACGCCGCTCGTCGCTTTTCAACACCGACCGCATCGACCATCTGTATCAAGGTCCGCACGAAAAAGAACGCAAATTGATACTTCACTACGGCGATTTGACCGATTCGATGAACATTACACGCATCATTCAGGAAGTACAACCCGACGAAATTTACAACCTCGCCGCCATGAGCCACGTGAAAGTAAGTTTCGACACGCCCGAATACACCGCCAATGCCGACGGAATCGGAACTTTGCGTATTTTGGAAGCGGTTCGCCTGCTCGGTTTAGCATCGAAAACACGCATTTATCAAGCATCCACTTCCGAACTTTACGGATTGGTGCAGGAAATTCCGCAAAAAGAAACCACGCCGTTTTATCCACGCTCACCTTACGCCGTAGCTAAACTTTACGGCTATTGGATTACCGTCAATTACCGTGAAGCCTATGGAATGCACGCCAGCAATGGTATTTTGTTTAATCACGAAAGTCCTTTGCGCGGCGAAACATTCGTAACCCGCAAAATTACACGCGCTGTGAGCCGCATCGCTCTCGGAATGCAAGATACGCTTTTCTTGGGTAACCTTTCGGCGCAACGCGACTGGGGACACGCCAAAGATTACGTCCGCGCGATGTACCTGATTTTGCAACAGGACACTCCGTCGGATTACGTGATTGCAACGGGAATTACGACCACTGTGCGCGACTTTGTGAAAATGGCTTTCGGTGAAGTCGGTCTGGAAGTTGCATTTTCGGGCGAAGGCGCAAACGAAAAAGGTAACATAGTAAGCATCGACGAAAGATTTTTTATTGAAAAAGCAGGAGCCGAATATTTGGAAAAAGCAAAAACACTGATCAATAAAGAAGTGGTAGCCGTCGATAAAGCCTATTTCCGTCCTACGGAAGTGGAATTGCTGATTGGCGACCCGAGCAAATCGAAAAACCTGCTCGGCTGGACACCCGAATACGACTTGCCCGCTTTGGTGGAAGATATGATGCGTTCCGATGTGAAAGAAGTGAAAAAGAACGCTTTACTGCAAAAAGAAGGCTATCGTATATTGAATTATTTCGAGTGATCGAAATGTACAGGAAGTTCGGAAAACGCATTTTGGATTTGGCAATTTCATCCTTCGGAATCATCGCGTTATCGCCGCTTTTGATTCTTTTGACATTGCTTTTAAGTCTTGTAAATCGAGGAAAACCGTTTTTTTTCCAACAGCGACCCGGCAAAAACGAACGTTTATTTACCATCGTGAAATTCAAAACCATGAACGATAAACGCGATGCAGCCGAAAAACTGCTTCCCGATATGCAGCGGACTACAAAGACCGGCGATTTTCTGCGGAAATATTCGTTGGATGAACTTCCCAATTTTTGGAATGTTTTGACCGGAAAAATGAGCCTCATCGGTCCGCGACCTTTATTAAAAGAATATTTGCCGCTTTATAACGACGAACAGAAGAAACGGCACGATATTTGTGGAGGGATTACCGGTTGGGCGCAAATCAACGGTCGAAACGCGATCAGTTGGAAAGAAAAATTTCAATTGGATGTTTGGTACGTTGATAATGTGTCATTTATGTTGGATATAAAAATTATATTTCTGACTTTACAGAAGTTGTTCCGGACGGATACGGTCAATGCATCGGAAAACGTTACAATGGAATGGTTTAACGGAAATAATTGAATGAATAAATATCGGATTTGGATTTCTCCGCCGCATCTTTCGGGCAAGGAAATTGATTTTGTGAAAGATGCTTTCGATAAGAATTGGGTTACTACCATGGGCGATAACGTAACCGGCTTTGAAAACGATTTGCAGTCGTTTTTGGGCGGAAAAAATGATGTTGTTGCCTTAAATTCAGGCACTTCGGCTTTGCATTTGGCGCTGATGTTGCTGGGTGTCGGAAAAGGTGATTGGGTGTTATGCCAAGATTTTACTTTTGCTGCTACCATCAATCCGGTAGTTTATCTCGAAGCCGAACCGGTTCTCGTTGATAGCGAACCGCTTACATGGAATATCTCACCCGAATTTCTGGAAGAAGCCGTAATGGATTGCATCTGCAAAGGCAAAAAACCAAAAGCCGTCGTGTGGGTTAATCTTTACGGAATGCCCGCCCAAATCGACAAAATTCAAGCGATTGCTCAAAAATACGAAATTGCACTTTTGGAAGACGCTGCCGAATCATTAGGTTCGGCCTACAATGGACAAAAATGCGGCACTTTCGGCGATGCTTCCGTCATTTCGTTCAACGGAAATAAAATTATTACCTCTTCGGGCGGCGGCATTTTGGTTTCGCCGGATAAAGAAATGATCAACAAGGCGCGTTTCTTGGCCTCACAAGCCCGCGACGAAGCTTTGTGGTATCAACATTCGCAAATCGGGTATAATTACGGAATGAGCAATATTGTGGCCGGCGTAGGTCGCGGACAAATGACGGTTTTGGAAAATCGCATCGAAGCTCGTCGCGCCATAAATCGTTATTACAGAGAAACTTTTGCCTCCATTCCGGGTATTCGGGTACATACCGAACCCGATGAACGTTTTTTCTCGAATCATTGGTTGTCGTGCATTTTAGTCAATCCCGAATTGACAGGTGGCATTGATAACGCTTTCCTGCGCGAAAAATTAGCCGGAAAAGGCATCGAATCCCGTTTTTTGTGGAAACCGATGCACAATCAGCCGATTTTTGAGAATGGTCGCTTTTACGGCGAACATGTTTCGGACGAATTGTTTAAGACAGGCTTATGCCTGCCTTCAGGCTCGAATCTCAATCAAAATGAATTAGATGAAATCGCAGACTGTATCATCTCTAATATTGGAAAATACTAAAAAAAGGTTGAATAGAATATGAATAAATTAAAGAAAATTATAATTAATATATCATGCAAGTTAGACAGCATCCCTTTTTTGCCTAAAAAATTAATTTTTGCATTAGATTTATTTACTATTGCTTTTTCGTTCACAATTTCTTACCTGATTTGTTTTAGTTTGATTCATGCCCCGCTTGTATTTTTTACTTTTTTAATCAAATTGGTTTGCTGTGTGGCAATAAACGGATTCTTTTTCTATCTGTATCGCACGTATTCGATTGTAGTGCGCTATTCGGGTTTTCGCGATGCTTTGTCTATTTTTATTGCTTTGGTATGTTCCAACTTGCTTTTATTGTTATGCAATATTTTCATCAACCAACATTATGAACGATTTATCCTTCCAAATGTAGGTTTTTTCATCAATTTTGTCTTGTCGTTTACCCTGTTGGTATTTAGCAAAATGTTGATTCGGGTGTTTTTCGATTATACCAAATTACGCAGTTTCAAACAGAACAAACATACGCCGGTTTTGCTTTACGGATTAAGCACTTCCAATATCGACTTGGCGCGATTGATCAACCATTCGGAGTTTATGAAATACAGGGTGATCGGTTTTGTTTCAATGGATTATAAAAAAACGGATAAACAAGTATTCAATATGCCGGTGTATCATGCCAAAACCATTTTTCACAATACGAAAATCAGAAATCGTTATGAAGCGATTGTGATTAATCCCAAAGAAATCGATCGGAAGGAAAAACAATGGATAGCTGAATATTCAACCAAATATCGAAAAAAACTGTTGATAACTCCGCCACTTGAAAATTTCAGCAACGAACGCGCCCGTTTCACAATGTTGAAAAAAGTGAAAATCGAAGATTTGTTGCAACGCATTCCGATTCAAATTGATATGGAAAAAATTGCGCAACAGTTACAAGGCAAAATCGTGTTGATTACAGGCGCGGCCGGTTCGATCGGTAGTGAAATTGTGCGACAAATTTGCAATTTCGAGGTGGGACAACTCCTGATTTGCGATATAGCCGAAAGTCCTTTGCACGAAATAGGAATGGAAGTGAAAGATAAACATCCGAATATTAACTGCAAATCGTTGATTGTCGATGTGCGCAATTACGATTTGGTGAAATGGATTTTTGAAATCTATCATCCCGATGTAATTTATCATGCAGCTGCTTACAAACACGTTCCCTTGATGGAAGAATATCCTTGTGAAGCCATTTTGACCAACGTCATGGGCAGCAAAAACATGGCCGATTTGGCTGCCGAATACAACGTGGAAGCCTTTGTGATGATTTCGACCGACAAAGCTGTGAAGCCGAGCAATGTGATGGGCGCCTCAAAACGGATTGCCGAAATGTATGTGCAATCGCTGTCAAACAAACTAAAAAAGGAAAAAGACGGTCTGGCGCCGCGATTCATAACCACCCGTTTCGGAAATGTATTAGGATCGAACGGCTCGGTTGTCCCCCGTTTTGAAAAACAAATCAACGGAGGCGGTCCGGTTACGATTACCCATCCCGATATTATCCGTTATTTCATGACCATAACCGAAGCGTGTCGCTTGGTGCTGGACGCCGGCAATTTCGGTAAAGGCGGCGAAGTGTTTGTCTTCGATATGGGTGATCCGGTGCGCATCAAGGACATGGCCGAGGAAATGATTCGTTTGTCGGGTTATGAACCGTATCGCGACATCAACATCATTTTCACGGGTTTGCGTCCGGGTGAAAAACTCTATGAAGAATTGCTTTACGACAGCGAAAACGTGAAACCGACTCACAATGCAAAAATCAAAATCGGAACCGTGATCGAATGCGATTACGAAGAGGTAAAAACCGATTTGGAACAACTTCTGGCGATTGCAAAAACGTATAATTCGTTAGAAACGGTCAAACAGATGAAACGAATGGTTCCCGAATTTATCAGTCAAAATTCAAAATTTGAACAATACGATTCTAAAACAGAATAAAAACATAAAAAGAATGAAAAATATTTTGACCTCTTGTTGCTTACTGATCACTTTGTCGTCGTGTTCGTATGGGCAAAACTACAAAGATCCGGCAGCGCATAAAATCAATATGACGATTGCGGCGATCGAAAATCTCTACGTCGATACCGTAAATACCAATAAATTGGCCGAAAACGCCATTCGTACTTTGTTGCAAAAATTGGATCCTCATTCCGATTACTTGACGCCCGAAGAGGTAAAAGATTTGAATGAACCGCTACAAGGCAATTTCGACGGCATCGGCATCCAATTCAATATGCTGACCGATACGTTGTATGTGGTGCAAGTGATTCCGGGCGGCCCGTCCGAAAAAGTGGGCTTAGTTGCCGGCGACCGCATTATTTATGTAAACGACAGTTTGATTGCCGGCGTGGGTAAGAAAAATACCGACATTATGTCGCGCCTTCGCGGGAAAAAAGGGACGACGGTCAATATCAAAGTGATGCGCGGCCGAAACTCGAATTTGATTCCTTTTAAAATTGTCCGCGATAAAATTCCGATTTACAGTTTGGATGCTTCGTATATGATTGACGGAAAAACCGGATATATTAAATTAAACCGTTTTGCTGCAACTACTTACGACGAATTTAAAACCGCTTTGCGCGAATTGCAAACAAAAGGATTAAAAAACCTGATTTTGGATTTGCAGGACAACGGCGGCGGTTACATGAATACCGCCATCGAAATCGCCAACGAATTTTTAAAACGCGGCAACTTGATTGTTTATACCGAAGGCGTACACCAACAACGGGACAATGCTTACGCTACCATGCGCGGCAGTTTTGAAGACGGAAAAGCGATTGTGTTAATCAACGAATCGTCGGCTTCAGCCAGCGAAATTGTTTCCGGCGCTTTGCAGGATTGGGATCGCGCGGTAATTGTGGGTCGCCGTTCGTTCGGAAAAGGTCTGGTGCAACGTCCGATCCCTCTGCCCGATGGCTCCATGTTGAAATTGACGACCGCCCGTTATTATACGCCGGCCGGCCGGTCGATTCAAAAGCCGTATGAAAATGGCAATCGCGATTCGTATTCGATGGAAGTCATCAACCGCTACAACCGCGGCGAAATGATTAATACCGACAGTATTCATTTTCCCGATTCGTTGAAATACTATACCAAAGAAAATCAACGGATTGTCTATGGCGGCGGCGGAATTATGCCCGATTATTTTGTACCGATCGACACCACGCGATACACCGATATGCACCGTTCGCTGGTGGCTTCGGGCGTAGTCAATAAATTTGTGATGAACTACATCGACCAATCCCGGAAACAGTTGCAATCGAAATACAAAACGTTTGATTCGTTTAACGAACATTTTTCCGTTACCGAACCGATGCTCAACGATTTATTAGAATTGTTCCAAAAGGAAGATTTTGAAATGATCGACCGGAATAACTTCGAAAGAATGCCGGAAGAAGTATCAGTTGATGAGAAGAAAAAAGGACGCACTTCGGCCAAATTGACCGTCGAAGACCGGAAACAATTTGAAAAATCCAAATCGTTGATTCAGTTGCAAATCAAGGCGTTGATTGCCCGTGATATGTGGAATACCAGCGAATATTTTCAAGTGTTCAATATCGAAAACGATGCCTTGAAAAAAGGTTTGGAAATTATCGAAAATACAGCCTTATATAATAAATTGCTGGAAAAATAAGTTATGACGCTTTCGAATCCGTTGAAGATTATCGACTGGTATATCATCAAAAAATTTATCGGCACGTATATTTTTGCTATTTTGTTGATTATCGCTATTGTAGTCATGATCGATTTCAACGAGAAAGTGGATAAATTTATCCGCAACGGAGCGCCCACGCAAGCCATTTTGATTGATTATTATCTGAATTTTATTCCGTATTTTGTGAATTTGTTCAGTCCGCTTTTTGTCTTTATTGCGGTTATTTTCTTCACTTCTAAACTGGCCGACAATTCCGAAATTATTGCGATGTTGTCTAATGGATTCAGTTTCAGGCGGTTGATGTTGCCTTATATGATTTCGGCGGCTTTAATTGCGGTGATGACTTTTACGCTCAACAGCTACATTATTCCGCCGGCGAATATTACGCGCATCGAATTTCAAAACAAATATGTGCGCGACAAGAGTGTAACTTATTCCAATAATATTCAATTGGAAGTCGAGCCGGGTGTCATCGCTTATTTCGACAATTTCAATACGAATACCAAAACAGGCAATCGCTTTTCGTTGGAACGCTTTGAAGGAAAGGAACTTAAATCAAAACTCACGGCCAAACAAATCGTTTGGGACACGCTTTATCATTGGACGATAAAAGATTACCTGATTCGCGATTTTGTGGGTTTGAAAGAAGAAATTACTACCGGAACGGAAATCGATACCACGCTTACCATCATTCCTTCCGATTTTATGATTTCGATTGTGGATGCCGAACAGATGACGACTCCCGCGCTGAGAACCTACATCAACCGGCAGAAAAAACGTGGCGTAGGAAATATTCAACTCTTTGAAATAGAATATCACCGGCGTTTTGCAATGACGATGGCCGCTTTTATTCTGACCATTATCGGCGCTTCGGTTTCGGCGCGCAAAGTGAAAGGCGGGATGGGCTTGAAAATCGGGTTTGGGATGCTGCTGAGTTTTGCATACATTCTGTTCATGCAAGTTTCTTCGTCGTTTGCCGTTTCCGGATTTGTGAGTTCGTGGGTGGCCGTGTGGATTCCCAATTTCGTTTATGTTTTGATTGCCGTTTGGCTTTACAGGCAGGCGCCGCGTTAACCCCTTGGGGTACTCAAACAATTACACGTGAAAAAGGCGCCGCATCCACCGGACAAAATTCACCGTCTAAATACTTAAAATGACCGCTCATGGCCACCATGGCTGCATTGTCGGTCGTGAACGAAAATGGAGGGATATGAATTTTCCAACCGTATTTCGCGGCATGATCTTCAAAAGCGCTCCGCAATCCCGAATTGGCCGAAACACCGCCTGCAACGGCTACTTCTTTGATATTCAAATCTTTGGAGGCTTTTCGCAATTTGTCCATTAAAATATCAATGATGGTTGCTTGCAAGCTTGCGCATAAACTGGCTTTATTTTCTTCGATAAAATTCGGATTTTCCTTCACTTTGTCGCGCAGCAAATACAAAAACGAAGTTTTCAATCCGCTGAAACTGTAATTGTAGTTCGGAATATGCGGTTTGTTGAATGTAAAAGCTTTCGGGTCGCCTTCTTTCGCCAAGCGATCGATGACGGGGCCGCCGGGGTAGGGTAGTCCCATCACTTTGGCGCATTTATCAAAAGCTTCTCCGGCTGCGTCGTCGATGGTTTGGCCGACTACTTCCATGTCTTTGTGCGATTTCACGAGAATAATTTGCGAATTTCCGCCGGAAGCTAATAAGCATAAAAAGGGGAAATTAACCACCCCTAAATCCCCTGAAGGGGACTTTGAGGCAGTGAAATTGGCGGATGTGGCGGAATTGGGGGGTAATTGTATAAAATGCGACAAAACATGCGCTTGTAAATGATTAACCTCGATCATCGGGATATTCAAAGCCGTTGAAAAACCTTTGGCAAATGAGGCGCCGACCAGGAGCGAACCCAACAAACCCGGTCCGCGAGTAAAAGCCACGGCCGACAAATCTTCTTTCGTGATTCCGGCTTGTTTAATGGCCTGATCCACCACGGGAATAATATTTTGTTGATGCGCGCGCGAGGCCAATTCCGGCACTACGCCGCCGTAAACTTCATGCACTTTTTGGCCGGCGACGATATTGGAGAGCATCACACCGTTGCGCAGTACGGCGGCGGAAGTATCATCGCAAGAGGATTCGATACCTAATATTGTAATCGGAGGATTCATATTTGCTGAATTAGTCTGCAAAGGTAGTAAATTTTGAAAGAACGCGAATTATACAGATTACGCAAATTTACGCAAGAAAGAGAGCATTGTCCATTTGCGTAATCTGCGTTCTAAATAATTATTTCCTTCTGCGTTTTGCAAAAGCGTAACCGGCGCCGGATAATACCAGAACGGCTAATCCGCTACCGATTGGTTCGGCTTTTTGAACAGCCGGGTCTGCGGCGTAACCCGATTCGTTCGCATTGTTATCTGTTCCGCCGTCAATCCAACCCGGATCGCCTGCGGCGCGCAAGCCACCGTTTGTTTCCGAAGAATTACTTTTCAACCAGTTGTCGGTGCGGTTACGGAAACCGCCTTTTTCGGCGAAGGCGAGGATTGTCGCGAGGATTGCTATTGTTAAAATTGAGAATCGTTTCATTGTTGTTTGTTTTTGATAATTGTTTTACTCACTTCACTCTTGCCGGATTCGTAAATCGTTTTCACGATGTAAACACCGGTCGGTAGAGATGTGGCGCGCCGCGTCTCTACGGGGATTTCCACACCTTGCAGATTGTAATAACGTACTGCAACTATCGCCTCGTTTGCAGGAGCAACATCAACACCGGTAATTGCGTCGGCTTGTGAACCGTCGCCGATTACTCTGCGCAAAGGAGCGCCTTGGATAGCTTGTTTAACCGAAACAACCGACTCTAAAGGCGGTAGCGTTAATACATTATCAATCATTTCAAACAATTCAAAAGCATTGCTCCCGGTATTGTAACGGTAATATTGCTTTCCGCCCGTATGGTCAACACCATAGTGGTGTACATTGCCGTGGGAATGTAACTGATAATTAGCCGTTTGGGGCGTTAATTCGTTGTCGTTGCGCAAAGTTACTCCGGCTGCTGAAACGAAACGGATTTTTGAGCCTGCGAAATAAGCTGGGAATTGCACGATATAGCCTATATTGGCTGCGATTTCCGAAGCATATTTAAACACATTTTCTTCGCCGTCATACGTTTTTAGATAGAAATGACCGCCTGATGTTTCATCGTAAATCGTTAACAAGGTTGTTGTTTACGATAGCGGGCAAAGTTGGAGTTGCTGCTATGGTAATTAATTCTTCGCAAACAGCACCATACACATAATTCAAAATTGTTGCCGGGTAACAATCATCTAACACGCCTTCGCTGCCTAATGGCAAAAGTTTGTATATCGGAATTAAGATAGTTAATAGAACCCGTAATTGCCATTATTTTTATATTAAATTCGCCATTAACGGGAATCGAAAATGCCGAACCCGATGTAAAATTAGTGATTGTATAAAGTAATATGCTGCCGTTATACACTCCTACCGTAAAACTTGCAGCATTAACATCGCCCGTAAATGTCAAATTACCTGATGCCAAATTCACATCTGCGGGCATTGCCAAAGGTTGAGCTGACGAACAATTCGAGCCATAGATATAGTTGTCTATTGTTCTGCCTATAGAATAGGCAGTCGGTTCTTGAATTGTTGTCCATTCTATTGTACCGTAGTATTTTATAACCGTTCCCTCCGGAATGGTTATACCCGTAACCGGCCTGAAAACTTGAGGATTGGCTGTATTGGTATTGATTTTTTGGAACAAACCGGATATTCCTGCCGCTTGAAGATTTGCGGCCTGAATACCCAAATTACGCCACACGGCACCTTCTCCGGAAATTGTCCAAAGCATATCGCCGGCTAAATAGCCATCACCGTCTTCTGTGGCTGTTTCCCACGAAAACAATGCGCCACTACCTAAATTCAGGGCAAACGCATCTTAATTTATTAGGATTTTCAATAAAAAATCATTATTCCACCCTGCATCCAGTCTTTTTCCTTTTATACTCCTCTTTTTCGATTGTTCGTGTTTTATTAGATTGAGGGCTATTCGATTAAGAGTGGAAAAATTTTGGGCAGCATATCCTTCTCTTTTTCGGCTCTCATCTTCATTGAATGAAACATCCAATTGCCAATGCAGATTATTTTCAATGCCCCAGTGCGACCGGGCGCCTGAACCGATTATCTGAGCAGTTTCTTTAGAGCTGGTAATATATAGCCTCACCTCTTTTTCTTCTTTCCCACTTGATTTGATGTAGCGAGTGGCTTCTATTTTTACTATCGCTGTCAGATTTTTCCATGCTGAGGCGTTGTCAATAAACGAAAGATCATTATAGAGCGTACATTTTCGCTGTTCAATTCGACCATGACCAAAATCATCTTCCACCCATTCTGAAGCCGGCTTCGCAAAACGGACAGTGCGTTCGGCATCTTCTGCTAAACATCCCTGATTGCCTTTGACGGCTAAAAGATAATCGCCTCCTTTTTCTATTATTTTGGATGCGATATCCCGTTGACAGCCCATCGCATCCAGGGTAACAAGACAGCCTTTGACCACCAAAACATCCAACAACTTGGGGATAGCCGTGATTTCGTTCGACTTTTCATCGACCTTGACTTGACCCAGACTCAATTGGTTGGCTTTTGACCAGGCACTGACAATATGAACCGCCCGTTTGGAATCTCCCCCTCGTGAGCCACAAAGAGTTTTTCCATCTATGCTAATCACGTCGCCGTCCGTTAACTCTGAGATGTCCTTTATCCATGATAAAAACGCTTGCTCAAACGCCTCCGGATCTAACGCACTAAAAAATCGGTTAAACGTGTCGTGAGAGGGGATGCCGTTGGGCAAACGAAGATAGTGTTTCAACCAGGACTCTTTTGCTTTACCATAATTCTCAATATCATTCCATGTCTCTGCTCCACAAATGACTGCAACAATGGTTATAAAGAGGATGTCTTCCATTAAATGTTCTTTGCTCCTGTCTACCCGGGGGTCTGTCAAATTTGTAAAATAACTAATCGCTGTTCGCATAAATCGTTTCTTATACTAACGGCAACTGTGTATTTTTAGTATTTAAAATTTGTTAAAATTTGATGCGTTTGCCCTGGAGTGTTGTGATATTATCAATATGTATTATTTTGTTTAGTTGTAAAAAGCAACTGAACAAAATACCTGTTTCCAACGGAATTAATTCGCAAATTTTGAATATAGTGGATTCCATGGAACTTCGCTGCCAATTATTCGATATTTTGTTGTATTTTTGCAATTCTCTAAAATGAAATATATATTATTTACAATTATGAAAGCATTCTTGTCTTGCTTGATTCTGGTTGCTCTATCTACCAACGCATTTTCAAATGATACAATCGTTGTAAAAAATGCAATGTTTGGAATGGACGAAAGTAAAAAAATGGTCATTGTAAATCACAGTATTGACAGTATAAATGCACAATGGCTTTTGAAAAAAGAGGCCATTTATCTGGATAAATGCTATGCAATAGAAACTCCGGTTGATAACGTTGAAACAGGCATTGCGTATTCGATTATCAATGACAACGGCGACCGGTATGCCTTGTATTTTACAGCGTTGCCGCTGATTTACCTTGCAGCTACCGACAATATTGTGGATGAACCTAAAGTCCCGGCTACATTTACAATGGTTGAAAGCAACACCCATACGATTACTTCCGATATTGGAATTGAAACCAGAGGTGGCTATACCCAAGGTGCGTATGCCAAAAAATCATACAAAATAGTTTTTCGAGAAGATGCTTCGCAGCAAAATAATAAAGATGTTAGTTTGTTGGGAATGCGTTCGGATGACGATTGGGATTTACAGGCAATGGCGAATGAACCGTTACGAATGAATGAAAAAACATCTTTTGATATTTGGCGAAAAATCAATCGATTGTCCTATCAATCTTCCGAACCGGATGCTGTCAATGGTAGCAGAATGAACTATGCGGAATTGTTTCTGAATGGAGAATATAAAGGTGTTTATTGTGTTTCGGAACCGGTGGACAGAAAACAATTGAAACTTAAAAAGTATGATGAGAACAAAGGGATAAGAGGCGAATTATATAAAAGCAATGGTTGGGGCGCTACTGTTTTTTTAAATTGTCCGCCTTATGACAATAATAGTTTTTCTTGGGTTAATGAAATTGGACATGGATATGAATGCGAATATCCGAATGAAGTATTCCCCGATTGGAAAAAGATGTATGATTTTGTTTATTTTGTGATGTATGGTTCGGATGCGGATTTTTATGCTCGATATCACACTTTCTTTAATGTAGAAAATCTCGTTGATTATTTTCTGCTCATGAATGTAGCAAGGGCATGGGATAATGCAGGAAAGAATTTATTTGTAGCCCGGTATAACACTAATGAACCGTATTTTTATGTGCCGTGGGATTATGATGGTACATTTGGAACCAAATGGGACGGAAGCAAGGAGCCGGCAACCGGCGATATTAAGACCAATGTATTTTACAGGCGCTTGTTGAAAGACTATTCGGGAAACGGATTCATGCAAAAATTACAAGAAAAGTGGAAACAACTACGAAATGATTGGCTGACAATTTCAGGCCTGATGGATATGTTTTACGAAAATTATAATTTTTTACTTGAAAACGGGATCTATGAAAGAGAAGAATTAATCTGGAGCGAAAAAGATAATTATCATTTTGATAATCAATACATTGACTATATGGAAAATTGGATAACCGAACGCCTGAGTTATTTGGATGAAACATTTAAGAATTATTCCGCTCTCCCTCTAATTGATGTTCAAGAGATACATTACCCTTGCAATATTCATGTTTATAATGTCAATGGACAGCTAATAAAAACAATGTATTTAACTGATAGTGAAAGTGGAAATTTAGGTAACAATCTCAACCGGGGAATCTATTTTATTCATTTACAAAATGAGAATGCAGTTAAGATGCATAAAATCATTGTGAAATAATTAGAATGCCCTCGTTAAAACTTATGAATACAAAAAACATCTTACCTCTATCATTATTCCTCGTATGCGTAATGATGATAGCTTGTGAAAAAACAGTAGAAGATATGCCATTGGAAGGAATATGGGTATCTAAAAATGATTATTCAACCCGTAAAGAGATATTATCCATCAAGAATGATCAAACCTACGAATACAATTATAAAAACACGCTGAGTAACACTTTACTTTACCTTATGGATGGAAGTTGTTTGATAAAATTAATATTCATTGGCAATTATGCCATTAGAAACAGAGGGACCCGATTCTATTACGATTGTAAGGAAATATATTCATTTACAATCCATTGGCAACAAGACTTATACAGGAACAATAGATTCTATTATGTGGAATATAAAATTAAGCAGTAGCGAACTAATTCTGTATCAAGATTTTTTATTAGGATCCAATTCTTATCGTAAATAATCATTTATTATTATTTTCATGAAGCCGTTCCAATAAATTATATTTTTCGTCTTTTTCCCGAATGATTTGCTGATATAATAACGATTGTTCTTCGTAAAGTTCGATTAATTTATCTAATGGATTGAAAGTGCATTGGTTAGCTATACCTACAGATTGATCTTGAAATGTATTGGAAATAATATTAATCGCCGTTTCCTCATCAAAATTCTTCAAAACCTCCGCCGTAGTATTCAATTCTTTCGCAATTTTCTCCAATACCTCATCCTCAATCGTTTCTTGCATTTCCAAGCGAGAAATCGTTTGTTGCGAAAGGCCAATATTTTCGGCCAATATTTCTTGCTTTATACCAAGCATCTCGCGCCAGCGCTTTACATTGCGGCCGCGATGTATTTTACGAATGGTATTCATTGCTGTTTTCTTTGATTTGAATGACAAAAGTACGGGAAAAAATTAATTTTCACAATATCTTATAACCAATTCTAAATTACCTGCAATAATAAAAGAAAGACCATTGGGTAAACCCCACTACATATCCTCCGAAAAATGCTCCTGCAAAACCTCCCTATAAGCATGAAAAATCTTCGACTTGGAAATAAAACCCAAATAACGGCCGTCATCATCCACAACCGGCAGATTCCACGCTTTGGTATCTTCAAACAGTTGCATGATTCTGTCCATCGGCATCGTGATATTGATTTTTGCGGGTGGCGAAACCATGAATTTCTTCACGTTGAAACGGTCGTACAATTCGGGACGAAACATGATGTTGCGAATATTATCCAACAAAACCACTCCGCGCAAAATATGATCTTTGTCCGTAACCGGAAAAACATTGCGTGTCGATTGTGCTATCACTTTTACCATGTCGCCCAACGTCATGCCGGGATGTACTTCTTTCAAATCGGTTTCGATGACCGTGTCGGTATTCAACAGCGTAAGCACAGCCTTGTCTTTATCGTGCGTGAGCAATTCGCCTTTTTGCGCCAACCGGATCGAATACAGACTGTGTTTTTCAAACAACATAATCGTAAAATAAGCGCTAATGGCCACAATCATCAAGGGTAAAAACAAGTCGAAACCGCCTGTCAACTCGGCAATGAGGAAGACCGCCGTCAGAGGCGAGTGCATCACCGAAGCCATCACACCCGCCATTCCCATCAAAGCGAAATTTTCTTCCGGCAAAAAAGTTCCGGGAAAAACCGGAACCAAATGATTAAAAGCGTGCGCAAATACAAATCCTACAATACAGCCTACAAACAACGAAGGCGCGAAAATTCCCCCGCAACCACCGCCGCCGTTCGTGGCCGCCGTCGCAAAACTTTTCATAAACACAATCAGAATGAGGAAAATAACCACTCCCCAAATATTGTCTTTGAAACTGTAGAACCAACTTCCGTCCAACAATCCTTCGGACGTCCGGCCGATTAACTGACCGATCGTATGATAACCTTCGCCGTAAAGCGGTGGAAATAAATAGATTAACAAGCTCAACAAGACCGCTCCCAACAGGAATTTTTTCCAAAATGTTTTCAATTTCCGGAATTTCCCTTCAATCCAAATCGTGGAACGAGTAAAATACAATGCAACCAATCCACAAAAAACGCCCAACAATAAAACGTATGGAATCCTATGTAAATCAAACACTTCCGTCTGACTGAACTGAAACATCGCCTCGGTTCCGGTAAAAATATACGAAACGCTCGCTGCCGTTACCGACGAAATCAACAGAGGAAGCACCGAAGCCGTCGTCAAATCCAACATCAACACTTCGATCGTGAACAGCAACCCGGCTATCGGCGCCTTGAAAATACCGGCAATCGCCCCGGCTGCACCGCAACCCACCAACAACATCAGCGTTTTTTGCTCCATCTTAAACAATCGTCCGAGATTGGAACCGATGGCCGAACCAGTCAACACCATCGGCGCTTCCGCTCCCACCGATCCACCAAATCCGATGGTAATCGCACTTGCCACCATCGAACTCCACGTATTGTGCTGTTTTATCCGGCTTTTGCGTTGCGAAATAGCGTAGAGAATTTTCGTTACGCCGTGGCCGATATCATCTTTCACGATGTATTTTACAAACAATCCGGCAATCAAAATTCCTACCACCGGAAACACCAAATACATCCAGTTGCCGTTGGTAATATCAATCCGTTCCATCACGAAATGTTGGACAACGTGAATGGATTGTTTCAGAATCAAGGCGGCAAAAGCCGTCAAAAGCCCAATCATCAAGCTCAAAATCAAAATGAAATGCGATTCCTTGATGTGTTTCTCCCGCCAATGAAGGACTTTATCAAAAAATGTTTCTTTTCCCATTAAATTCCTTTTCCCGTAAGAATGGTTCTTACCGTGTAAATTAATATTTTCGTATCCAAACCCAACGACATATTTTCGTAATACAAAATGTCGTATTGCATTCGCTCAATCATTTGCTCGACCGTGGAGGCATAGCCGAATTTGACCATTCCCCACGATGTAATACCCGGCCGCACATTGTGCAACAAATAAAAATACGGCGCCTTTTTCACTATTTTGTCGATGTAAAACTTGCGTTCGGGGCGCGGACCGATCAGCGACATATCTCCTTTTAAAACGTTCCAGAACTGAGGAAGTTCATCCAAGCGATATTTTCGCATGATTTGCCCGAAAGGCGTAATCCGGTGGTCGTTGAGCGACGACAACGAAGGTCCGTTTTGTTCGGCATCTTCCCGCATCGTGCGAAATTTGTAAATCATAAACGGTTTGCCGCCTTGCCCGATTCGTTCCTGACGAATAAAAACCGGCCCTTCGGAATCCCTTTTTACTCGAATCGACAAATACAAATACACCGGCGACAAAAGCAGCAAAACCACAGCCGATGTGATTTTATCGAGCGTAATTTTGATGTTTTTTTCCGCTTCCGAAAAATTATTAGCCGTTACATCAATCAACGGAAAACCGGCGATGGCTTGCAGTTTCATCCCGCCCGACAACAATTTAGCCGCATCCGCCGGCAATTTAATCGGCAATTTGTATTGATAGAGTGAATACAGCAACTCCAGAAACGCTTGATCCGGCATCGAATCTACAGCCACAATCAATTCTTCGGCGCCCGTTTCCAGAATTTTTTGTCCCAATTGATCGATTTTCCCCACCGGAATAAAACCTTGAATCGTGTAACTCAAAGCATTCGACGATTTATCCAATTCTTTTTTGATTTTTTTCGCTCGCGTACTATCGCCCAAAATCAATGCTTTGATCGTCCATTCTTTCCGGTGGATTTTTCGCGTAGCTTGTAAAGTAATGAACAAACGGCCGGTATAAGTAAACAGAAACGAAAAAAGGAACAAATAAAAAAATTGTTCGTAATATACGCGAAACGAACTGGGTAAATGCTTCAAAACCACCACAAAAAAGATGACAATCGTGCCAATAAAAGCGCTTTGGAAAGTGGTAAACAATTCCGACAAACGCGATTTTTTTAAGGGTTTATTGTAGTAACCCGAATAATAATGCAAAATCAACCATCCAAACGGAATCAAAATTTGCCCGCGCAGCACATTCGACGAAACCATAAAATGTTCCAAACCGGTAAAACCTTGATATTGCGCAATCAGGTAATAACGAGCCAGATTGAACACAAACCAAGCCAATGCGCCCATTGCAAAATCCGAAAAGAGGTATTTATAGATTTGCAATTCTTTCTTCATGGCCGGATAATTTGAATTTGCCCGCCTTTTCCCAAACGGATAATCGACGAAGGTTTCGCTTTTGTGATTTCTTCGCGCCGGTAATCCACCACATAATCCACTGCTTGCCGGATTTCTTCACTGATTTCGGAAAAAATCGCCGGCGCCGCTTGTCCGCTGATATTGGCCGATGTCGAAACCAAAGGTTTGCGCAATCGCCGGCACAAGCTTTTTGAAAAGGTTTCTTGCGTTACGCGGATGCCCAAAGAGCCGTCGGCAACTATTAAATTGGGCGCTACGTTGCGGGCGTTATCGTAAATAATGGTGAGGGGTTTATCCGCTAATTCGATTAAATCGAGGGCGATATCCGGCAATTCCGGCACATAAAAATCAAGTTTGGCGGTCGAATCCGTCAGAACGAGCATCGATTTGAAATCAGCGCGTTGTTTGATGTCGTAAATCCGGCGAACGGCGGCTTCATTCGTTGCATCGCAACCGATTCCCCAAATCGTATCGGTGGGATAAAGGATTACCCCACCTTTTAGCAATACATCACAAGCGTTTTTTAATTCTTGTTCCATTTGAATAAATCAAACGCAAATGTAAGCAATTTATTTTTTATGTCAAGCAGAAATCGGTAACACCGACAAACTTTTACCGATTAATTTCTGAATATCTTTCAGTAACGGTTTTTCTTCTTGCGAGCAAAAAGAGAGCGCCATGCCGGTGTTTCCCGCCCTGCCGGTTCGTCCGATGCGGTGTACATACGTTTCGGGAACGTTCGGTAAATCGTAATTGATCACCAGTTCCAATTGATTAATATCGATGCCCCGGGCGGCAATGTCGGTAGCAATCAACACGCTGATTTTGTTTGATTTGAAATCGGTGAGAGCATTCTGACGGGCATTCTGCGATTTGTTGCCGTGAATAGCTTGACTGCCGATACCGGATTTACAAAGAATCCGGGCGATTTTGTCCGCGCCGTGTTTGGTACGGGAAAAAACTAAAACCGACTGCGGATGTTGTTTTTTCAACAAATGAATCAACAAATTTTTCTTTTCTTCCTTTTCAACAAAATAAACATTTTGTTTGATGGTGTCCACCACCGACGAGGCCGGCGATACTTCCACTCTCACCGGATTATGCAAAATGGAACGGGAAAGTGTTGCGATGTCGGCCGGCATGGTTGCAGAAAAAAACAAGGTTTGCTTTTGTTTCGGCAGTTTGGGCAATATCCGTTTAATATCGTGAATAAAACCCATATCCAACATCCGGTCGGCCTCATCCAATACAAAATGTTGGATGGTATCTAATTTAATAAATCCCTGATTCATTAAATCTAACAAACGTCCCGGAGTAGCGACCAAAATATCGGTTCCTCGTTTAAGTGCATCAGTTTGAGCCTGTTGTTTTACTCCGCCAAAAATAACCGTGTGCCGGATCGACGTATATTTGGCATAATCGTGAATACATTCGCTTATTTGAATCGCCAATTCCCGCGTAGGGGTAAGAATCAGCGCTTTAATTCCTTTGCAAGGGTTCTTTTCTTGGTGCAAATGTTGAATGATTGGAATCGCAAACGCAGCTGTTTTGCCTGTGCCTGTTTGCGCTAATCCCAGAATGTCTCGTTTGTTTAATACCGGTAGAATGGCTTGTTCTTGGATGGGGGTTGGGATTTCGTATCCCTTTTCGATTAGAGCCTTCAATATCGGCTCGATAATACTTAGTTCTTTAAATGTCATGTAAATTTTATGTAGTTGATACGAAATAGATTCGTATCGTCAAACCTTTTCAATCGTTTGACGGGGCAAAGGTAATCAATTTATTTTCATTCCCCTGAAAAATTCTACTATGTTTTGTCATTTTTTTTCATATCTTGCGACTAATAAAGAAAAAGCAATTTTAAATGAAGAAAATTGAGCAAATAGCGTTGGAAAATGATTTTATCAGAATGATACAAACAAATGAACGTATCATTTATAAAGTCTGCTCTTTTTATATTTCCGAAATTTTCCGGATGGAAGACCTCTATCAAGAAACTGTCCTCAACCTTTGGAAAGCTTATCCCAAGTTTCGGCATGAAAGCAGTTATTCGACTTGGATTTACAAAATCGCGTTGAATACTTGTATTTCGGGTATGCGCAAAGAAAATAAACATAGCCGGAAAGCCCCCATTGCATTAGCCGAAGAAATTAGTTTTGAGCCGGACGACTGGGAAGAGAACGTGCAAGAACTCTATCGTCTCATTTATCAACTCAAAACCTTGGAACGCGCTATTATTTTGCTCTATTTAGAAGAAAAATCCTATCAAGAAATCGCGGATATTACAGGATTATCACTTATTTCGGTATCATCTTATGTTTAGGCGGAATATTTTTGGTTGTGTGGTACATGCTCGCGTATCATTGGAGTGTTTTTATGACAACCATACTATTATTGGCAACAGCATTTGCGCTATATGGGATGATTGCAGGAATATATTATGTAACCCAATTGCTGAAAATAGATTTTTCCAAATCGGTTCGCCATAATATTAGTACCATACAGCACTATAGAATAGTAGCCAAACGTAATTTCATTATAAGTTATATTATAGGTGCTATTATACTAATTATTGGAATTACTGTCGGTATAAGTTGTCTATTTTTAATGCGTTCACCCTGAAAATAGCACCTCAAAAAAAGAATTAACCTTAATAATATACTAATGTTTCGCACCAAGTTCTACGCCCATAAAAAGGCGAAAAATAGATAAAAAAAAGTAGCATATTTAGCTAATAAGTTATTAAAAATGACTATCTTAGCAGAGAATTTCCAAATCAATAAATA